>CAYNNA010000010.1:0-44681 GCA_964398375.1 uncultured Thiothrix sp. | reverse complement strand
ATAGCTTAAGCCGACATTCATTAATTTTTCTTATTATCTGTTGATCGTGCAAAAAAAAGCCCCGTTTCCGAGGCTTTTTTCTAAGTGAGGGCTTAACTCATTGCTAACATCAGCTTATTCAAACGGTTAACAAAGCCTGCCGGGTCTTCCAGTTGCCCACCTTCTGCCAGAATCGCCTGATCGAGCAAGATGCTTGACCATTCGCCAAAACGCTCGTCATCGGTTTCGGCTTCCATGCGCTTCAGTAGCGGATGCGTCGGGTTGATTTCCAGCGCTGGTTTGGTATCGGGCATTTCGTGACCGGCTTGTTTCATCAATTGCTGCATGTACAACGCCATGTCGTGGTCGTTCAATACGATGCAAGATGGAGATGTGGTCAAACGGTGCGAGACACGCACTTCGCCGACTTTCTCGCCCAATGCTGTTTTGATGTGTTCGACCATGTTTTTAGCTTCGGCTTCGATTTTTTCCTGTTCTTTTTTATCTTCCTCACTTTCGAGTTTGGAAAGGTCAAGGTTGCCTTTGGCGACGGATTGCAGGGATTTGCCTTCAAATTCCATCAAATGCTGTACCAGCCATTCGTCTACGCGGTCAGATAGCAACAGCACTTCGATGCCTTTCTTGCGGAACACTTCCAGATGCGGGCTGTTTTTGGCGGCAGTGTGACTGTCGGCGGTGATGTAGTAGATTTTGTCCTGACCTTCTTTCATGCGAGCCATGTAGTCCGGCAAGGAGACGGTTTGTTCAGCACTATCGTTGTTTGTGGAGGCAAAACGCAGCAGTTTGGCGATTTGTTCGCGGTTGCTGAAGTCTTCGCCGGGGCCTTCTTTGAGGACTTTGCCGAATTCTTTCCAGAATTTTTGGTATTTTTCTGGTTCGTTGGCAATCATGTTTTCCAACAAACCAATGACTTTTTTCACCGAGGCATTTTTCATGTTCTCGATGATTTTATTGCCTTGCAGGATTTCACGCGACACGTTCAGTGGCAGGTCGTTGGAGTCCAGCACGCCGCGCACGAAACGCAAATAGCGTGGCATTAGCTTGAATTCCTTGTCTTCCATGATGAAGACGCGTTGTACGTACAGCTTCAAGCCATGGGTATTGTCGCGGTCGAACATGTCGAACGGGGCTTTGGAGGGCAGGTACAGCAAGGACGTGTATTCGTATTTGCCTTCAACGCGGTTGTGTGACCATGCCAGCGCATCTTCCCAGTCGTGCGAAACGTGCTTGTAGAATTCTTGGTATTCCTCGTCCTTCACTTCGGATTTGGCGCGTGTCCACAGCGCGTTGGCTTTGTTGACGGTTTCCCATTCATCTTGGATTTCACCGGCTTCGGTCTTGCGCATATTCACTGGCAGTGGGATGTGGTCGGAATACTGACGGATGATATTGCGTAAACGCCAGCCGTCAGCCAACAGCTTTTCATCTTCTTTGAGGTGCAGGACGATTTCGGTACCACGGGTGGCTTTCTCGACCTGTTCCAGTGAGTAACCGGATTGTGCGTCGGATTCCCAGCGCACGCCTTCGGAAGCGGCATCCCCGGCGCGGCGCGTGGTCAGTGTCACTTTGTCGGCAACGATGAAGGAGGCGTAGAAACCCACCCCGAACTGCCCAATCATGTGCGAGTCTTTTTTCTCATCACCGGTCAGTTTGCTCAAGAATTCTTTGGTGCCGGATTTGGCAATCGTACCGATATTGGTGACGACTTCATCGCGGCTCATGCCGATGCCGTTGTCGCGCACGGTGATCGTGCCTGCTGCCGCGTCGAATTCGACTTCTACGCGCAATTCGCTGTCGGTTTCGTAGAGGCTATCGTTGCCGATGGCTTCAAAACGCAGCTTGTCGCAGGCATCCGAACCGTTGGAAATGAGTTCGCGCAGGAAAATTTCCTTGTTGGAATACAGCGAGTGAATCATCAGGTGTAATAGTTGATTCACTTCGGTTTGAAATTGCAGGTTTTCTTTGTTGCTTGTTGCTGTCATGGGGTATGCGTCCTCATATCTTGTATATTTCGATGTCGGCAAGATGGGGGATGGCAGGAGGATTTCAAGGGGTATTGATGATTTTTGCAGTGTACCCGTCACGCCAGTACAAAAAAATCTTGCGTTTGATTTTAATAACGCTATACTTTGCCTCCTTCAGCGACAGGCGTATAGCTCAGTTGGTTAGAGCACCACCTTGACATGGTGGGGGTCGTTGGTTCGAGTCCAATTACGCCTACCACTCATACACAACCACTATAACCACGTGACCCCTCGTATAGGCCACCACTGGAGCACAATATGCCTACTATCACTCTCCCCGACGCAAGTCAACGTATTTACGATGCCCCCCTTTCTGTGCTTGCCGTTGCTGCCGATATTGGCGCGGGTTTGGCTAAAGCTACCTTGGCTGGCAAAGTAAACGATCAATTGGTTGATGCCAGCTATGTCATCGATCACGATGTTTCCCTGAGTATCATCACTGCGAAAGATGCCGAAGGCGTGGATATTATCCGCCATTCCGCCGCGCATTTGATGGCTCAAGCAGTCAAACAATTATTCCCTGACGTACAAGTTACCATTGGCCCCACGGTCGAAAACGGCTTTTACTACGATTTTGCTTCCCCACGCCCGTTCACGCCCGAAGATTTACAGGCGATTGATGCGCGGATGCAAGATTTAATCAAGCAAGACATCCCCGTTGAACGCAGCACCTTGTCACGCGATGAAGCCATCAGCTTTTTCCTCAACATGGGTGAAAAGTACAAAGCGGAAATCATCGAAAGCATTCCTGCTGACCAAACGCTCTCCCTCTACCGCCAAGGCGATTTTATCGACTTGTGCCGTGGTCCCCACGTTCCTAGCACGGGCAAAATCCCCTCTGTCAAGGTGATGAAGGTGGCAGGTGCTTACTGGCGCGGCAATTCCAACAACGAAATGCTGCAACGCATTTACGGCACGGCATGGGCAAACAAAAAAGATTTGCAAGCTTACCTGACGATGTTGGAAGAGGCTGAAAAGCGTGATCACCGTAAGCTCGGTCGCCAACTGGATTTGTTTCATTTCGACGAACAAGCCCCCGGCGCAGTCTTCTGGCATCCTAAAGGCTGGACAGTGTTCCAGTCTCTGATTGGCTATATGCGTCAACGTCAGCAACGTGCTGGTTACGTCGAGGTGAATACCCCTGACGTGATGGATCGCAGCTTATGGGAAACCTCCGGTCACTGGTTTAATTACCGTGACAATATGTTTACCACCACGACTGAAGACGAGCGCGTTTTCGCCTTGAAACCCATGAACTGCCCCGGTGGTATGTTGATGTTTTCACAGGGTTTGAAAAGCTACCGTGATCTGCCATTGCGGATGGCGGAATTCGGTAAAGTACACCGTTACGAACCTTCCGGTGCATTACACGGCTTGATGCGGGTGCGTCACTTCACTCAGGATGATGCACACATCTTCTGCACCGAAGACCAAATGGCGCAAGAGTGCAAAGATGTGGTTGCCTTGGTACTCGACATTTACAAAGAATTTGGCTTTGAAAATGTGCACATTAAACTCTCGACTCGCCCTGAAAACCGCATTGGTTCGGATGAGAGCTGGGATTTACTGGAACACGCCCTCGGCAATGCACTGGATAGCATGAATTTGCCGTACACGCTGTTCCCCGGCGAAGGCGCATTTTACGGCCCTAAACTGGAATTCGTGTTGCGTGATGCCATCGGTCGTGATTGGCAGTGCGGTACGTTGCAAGTGGACATGAGCTTGCCAGAACGCTTTGACCTGACTTACGTGGCGGAAGATAATACCCGTAAGCGTCCGGTCATGTTGCACCGTGCGTTGTTCGGTTCATTGGAGCGCTTCACCGGCATTCTGATTGAGCATTACGAGGGGCGTTTCCCGCTCTGGTTAGCACCAACGCAAGCTGTCGTGATGAATATCACGGACAAACAAGCCGATTTCGTGCAAGATGCCACCAAGCAATTGCTCGATGCAGGTATTCGTGCCGTATCAGACTTGAGAAATGAAAAAATTGGCTTTAAAATCCGCGAACACACTATGCAGCGTGTCCCGTACCTGTTGGTAGTCGGGGATCGCGAAGTGGAAACACAATCTGTGGCTATGCGCACACGTTCCGGTAAAGACTTGGGAACTTTCCCATTGGCGGAAGTCCAGCAGCGTCTGTCAGCGGAAATTGCGTCACGTCGCTTATCACTACCTGAGGATTAAACTTATCGCTCTCGAAAAAGAACACCGTATTAATGACGATATTAACGTTCCGAAAATTCGTCTGATTGATGCGGCAGGTGAAAATCAAGGTGTTGTCTCCCTGCGGGACGCGCTGGAAATGGCTTACGATGCCGAACTCGACCTGGTGGAAATCGTACCCAATGCGAAACCACCGGTTTGCCGGATCATGGATTACGGCAAATTCCGTTTCGATGAAAGCAAGAAAGCGGCAATAGCCCGTAAAAACCAGAAGCAAGTTCAGGTCAAGGAAATCAAAATGCGTCCGGCAACGGATGAAGGCGATTACCAGATCAAGCTGCGCAAGTTGAAAGAGTTTCTGGAAGACGGCGATAAGGTTAAAGTTACTCTGCGCTTCAAAGGTCGTGAAATGGCTCACAAAGAGCTGGGTATGGATGTTCTCAAGCGCGTTGAAAAAGAGCTGGAAGAACTGGCGGTTGTCGAGCAGTTCCCGCGTCTGGAAGGCCGTCAAATGGTCATGATGTTGGGCGCGAAGAAAAAAGCCTAAGCATAAAAATTGGGGGTATTCCCCGACACCATCCTGTTAAGGCAAGGCACTCTTGCAGGATGTTTTATCTACCTGATCGAAAAGGAGACCAAGATGCCTAAGATGAAAAGTAGCCGTGCTGCGGCTAAGCGTTTCAAGAAAACCGGCGGTGGCTTGTTTAAACGCAAGCAATCTCACCTGCGTCATATCTTGACTAAAAAATCCACCAAGCGTAAGCGTCAGTTGCGTTCAGGCGACAACTTTGTTGTTGCAGCCGATCACGGCAATGTACAAAAAATGTTGCCCTACGCATAATCAGGAGGATTTAAAACATGGCAAGAGTTAAACGTGGTGTAACGGCACATGCCCGTCACAAGAAAGTCCTCAAGCTGGCTAAAGGTTACTACGGTGCTCGCAGCCGGGTCTACCGGGTTGCACATCAGGCAGTCATCAAGGCTGGTCAGTATGCATTCCGCGACCGCCGTCAGAAAAAACGCCAGTTCCGCGCTTTGTGGATCGTGCGTATTAATGCCGGTGCACGGATGTTCGGTCTGTCTTACAGCCGCATGATGAATGGTTTGAAGAAAGCTAACATTAGTCTTGACCGTAAGGTTTTGGCTGATTTGGCAGTCCACGACATCACTGCGTTTGGTGCAGTGGCAGAAAAGGCAAAAGCTGCCCTAGCTGCTTAAGCTGCATTAAGATGCGCTGAAAAATACCCGTATAACGGGTGAGCAAGGCGGGGGAAGGTATTACCTCTCCCCGCCTTTTGCTTTTTACCGATAACCCCATATATTAAGGAAATCGTCGTGCAAAGTTTGCTGGAACTGATGGGCGCAGCCCACGAGCAGATTTCGCAAGCCGTCAGCCTCGCCGCGTTGGATCAGGTGCGTGTGCAGTATCTAGGCAAGACAGGTTTGTTGACCGAGCAACTCAAGCAATTGGGCAAGTTACCGCATGAAGAGCGCAAAACGGCGGGTGCGGAAATCAATACCGCCAAGCAAGCCTTGGCTGTTGCGATCGAAGACCGCAAGCAAAGCCTGCAAGCCGAAGCGTTGAGTGCGCGTTTGCAAGCGGAAAAGGTGGATGTCACCTTGCCGGGGCGGCGCATGGATACCGGTAGCCTGCACCCTGTTACCCAGACTATTCAACGCATTAGCGAGATATTCGCACAGTTGGGTTTCAGTTTGGCAGAAGGCCCTGAGATTGAAGACGATTTTCACAATTTTACTGCCTTGAATATCCCGGAATCGCATCCGGCGCGTGCCATGCACGATACATTTTATATGGATAGCGGCTTGCTGCTGCGTACTCATACCTCATCCGTGCAAGTACGTCACATGGAAAACAACCCGCCACCGTTGCGTATCATTTCACCGGGTCGGGTGTACCGTTGTGATTCGGACATGACCCACAGCCCCATGTTCCACCAAGTGGAAGGTTTGATGGTGGATGAAGATGTCACTTTCGCGGATTTGAAAGGTATTCTCGAAGCCTTCTTTAAAGCTTTCTTTGAAGTGGATGAATTGCCGACGCGCTTCCGTGCCACGTTCTTCCCGTTTACTGAGCCATCCGCCGAAACGGATATTCAGTGTGTGCATTGTGGCGGTGACGGTTGCCGGGTGTGCAAAGGCACGGGTTGGTTGGAAGTCATGGGGTGCGGCATGGTACACCCGAATGTGCTGAAAAACGTCGGTATCGACAGTGAAAAATATACCGGTTTTGCGTTTGGTTTCGGGGTTGAACGTTTAGCGATGTTACGTTATCAGATCAATGACTTGCGCGTGATGTTTGATAACGACGTGCGCTTCCTCAAACAATTCAGTTGAACAAGGCGGAGTAACCTTATGAAAGTCAGTGAAAAATGGCTGCGTGAGTGGATTGATACCCCGCTGACGTTAGATGCAATAGCCGACAAACTCACCATGTCGGGCTGCGAAGTGGAAGCGCGTGACCCAGTAGCCACCGCGTTCACCAATATCGTGGTAGGGCATGTTGTCGAGCGTGAAAAACACCCTGATGCTGATAAACTCAGCGTCTGCAAAGTCGACAATGGGCGTGGCGAGATCCTGCAAATCGTTTGCGGTGCAAGCAATGTGCGTGCAGGCATTAAAGTGCCGTTGGCGTTGATTGGCGCGGTATTGCCACTACCTGATGGTGCAGATTTAAAGATCAAAAAAGGCAAGCTGCGCGGTGTGGAATCGTTCGGCATGTTGTGTTCATCAACCGAGTTGGGCATGTCCGACAAATCTGATGGTTTGCTGGAATTACCGGATGATGCGCCCGTGGGCATGGACATTCGCGAGTATTTAAAACTCGACGACGAAGTGATCGAGCTAGCCATTACTGCCAACCGTGGCGATTGCATGAGCATGATCGGCGTGGCGCGTGAAACGGCCTTGGTGATGGATGTGCCCCTCAACGTGCCAGAAATTCCTGAACAAACTGTCCAGCATACCGATACATTCCCCGTTGAACTGCAAGCGACGGATGCTTGCCCACGTTATGTCGGACGTATCATCCGCAATATCAACCCGCAAGCCGCTACGCCAGTGTGGATGCAAGAAAAATTACGCCGTGCGGGTGTGCGCAGCATTTCTGCCACGGTTGACGTCACCAATTACGTATTGCTGGAACTCGGTCAGCCAATGCACGCCTTCGACCTCGATACGCTGCAAGGCGGGATTGTGGTGCGTTATGCCAAGGCGGGCGAAATCCTGAAGCTGTTGGATGGGCAAACCGTTACCTTGCGCGATGACACCTTGGTGATTGCCGATGCCGCCCAGCCAGTGGCGATGGCGGGCATTATGGGAGGTGAACTCACCGCTGTGACCGATGCTACCCGCAATGTATTCCTCGAAAGTGCACATTTTCGCCCGGCTAACATTATGGGTAAGGCGCGTAGCTACGGTTTGCAAACTGATTCTTCTGCGCGTTTTGAGCGTGGGGTTGACCCTGATATGCCGGTTAAGGCAATGGAACGTGCAACACAGTTGATTGTGAGCATTTGCGGGGGCGAAGTCGGAACATTGCTGGATACGCTGGCTGATGCCAGTGTCTTGCAACGCAAGGCGATTTTGTTGCGTCCTGAACGTATTCGCCGGGTATTGGGTGTGACGATGGATGCAGCAACCGTTGAGGGTGTGTTGGCACGTTTGAATTGCACTTTCACCAGTAGTGATGCGGGTTGGCAAGTGCAAGCACCATTGGCACGTTTCGATTTAAACATCGAAGAAGATTTGATCGAAGAGCTGGCGCGGGTACGGGGTTACGATTCGATTCCGGCGGAATTACGTCCGCGTGCGCCGCGTATTACCCAGCCAAGCGAAACCGCCGTAAAGCGTGAAAACCTGCGTTACACATTGGTAGCACGGGGGTATCAAGAGGCAGTTACCTTCAGCTTTGTTGATCCCAAAATGGAGCAAACCTTAGCGCCTGCGGTAGAGAGCATTGCTTTGGCTAACCCCATTTCTGCCGATTTGGGGGTGATGCGTAGTACCTTGTGGTCTGGTTTATTGCGTGCGGTTGCTTATAATATGAACCGTCAACAAAACCGTGTGCGTTTGTTTGAAATTGGTCCCGCGTTTTCAAGCGGCGAAGATGGCAAGCCCCAGCAACAAACCATGTTATCCGGTGTGCTGACCGGCAATCTTTACCCGGAACAGTGGGGGCAGGTGAACCGCCCGGTGGATTTCTACGACCTAAAAGGGGATGTGGAAGCCTTACTAGGTCAGGTGACGGGTACTCGCTTCCATTTTGTACCCGTCGCCCATGCTGCATTACACCCCGGTCAGTCTGCTCAGATCATGACTGATACGGCGGTGGTTGGTTGGATGGGGATGTTGCACCCTAAAATTGAAGCACAGTTGGGTTTGGAACAGCCTGTGTATGTGTTTGAATTGGATATGGGCTTATTGATGCAACGGGTATTGCCCAAGTATCAGGCAGTTTCCAAGTTTCCGGCAATCCGGCGTGACCTAGCTTTATTGGTTAGGCAGGATGCTTTGGCTGTTGCACTGGAAAATGCCGTAGAAAAAGCAGCAATTCCGCAATTGATGTCCTATTATTTATTCGATGTCTATACTGGAAAGGGAATACCGGAAGGTCAAAAAAGCGTTGCTTTGAGCTTGATTTTACAGGACTTTTCGCGCACTCTTGAGGATGCGGAAATCAATCAAATCGTCGATGTAGTCGTCGCTTCACTTCGGGATGAAGTCGGAGCGGTGTTGCGTTAAACAGGGAGAAAATGCATGACAATAACATTAACCAAAGCAGACATGGTTGAACACCTTTTTGAAGAGTTGGGTTTAAACAAACGTGAAGCCAAGGATTTGGTGGAGATGTTTTTTGAGGAAATTCGTGATGCTTTGGAAACCGGCAAGCATGTGAAGTTGTCGGGTTTTGGTAACTTTATGTTGCGTGATAAAACCCAGCGCCCAGGGCGTAATCCGAAGACCGGGGAAGAGATTCCGGTAACGGCTCGCCGGGTGGTGACGTTCCGTCCGGGGCAAAAACTCAAGCAACGGGTAGAGGAATATGGAAGCAGCGACGCCGCTTAGCAGTCAACTGCCTCCCATTCCCGGTAAGCGTTACTTCACCATTGGTGAGGTGAGTGATTTGTGTGGCGTAAAAACGCATGTGTTGCGCTACTGGGAGGGTGAGTTCCCCTCGCTCAAGCCGATGAAACGGCGTGGTAATCGCCGTTATTATCAGCGCGAAGATGTGTTGTTGATCCGCCAGATTCGTGGCTTATTGTATGAGCAAGGCTATACGATTAGCGGTGCACGCCAAAAACTGCTGGATGATGCGCACTTGCCACCGCCTGCAACCTTGCCACTGGAACCGATTGTGGTGAATGGCAATGACGTTGCGCCGTTGGTTGAAGAGTTGGAACGCATTCTGTTTATCCTCAAACACTGATTTCAGCTTGAGCTTACGGTGTGATTACGGTAAGCTCTCTCCCCTTCAAGTCGGAGCGTAGCGCAGCCTGGTAGCGCACCACACTGGGGGTGTGGGGGTCGGAGGTTCGAATCCTCTCGTTCCGACCAATGCATTTAATGAAAAGCCCTTACAGGCGGTAATCTGTAAGGGCTTTTTGCATGAATGCGTATTTGATGATGGCGGCCCCAACAGGAATCGAACCTGTAGTTGCCCCTTAGGAGGGGGCCGTTTTATCCATTAAACTATGGGGCCAAACGGTAAGAAGCGCGTATTCTAGCTTAAATCCTGCGATTTGACAGTCTTTCCTGACCACGTATACGGCTCACTGCGCGTAAAGGACATGGGTATTGCTTGTTGACGCAAGGCTTTATCAATCGCTAGATTCAAGTCACTGGTGACTCTGGCTTTGGTTTCAATATCGCGAATAAAGCAACGTAATTCAAAATTTAGCGCATTATCGCCAAATGACCGAAAGAATACGTTGATTTTCATATCACTACGGTCTTTCAGTACTAACGGGTGTGCATTAGCTGCTTCTTGCAGTATCGCCATGACCCGTTCGGTATCGGCACCATAAGCCACATTGACGGGAATGATCACTCTGCCGAAATTATCATTCAGCATCATATTCGTGACTTGCCCAGAAATGATTTGCGAGTTTGGCACAATAATATCAGAGCGATCAAAGGTTTGGATGGTGGTTGAGCGAATGCTAATGTCCCGCACATAACCTTCCGCCGTCCCCACGGTGATCCAATCACCCCGCCGGATAGGGCGTTCAAACAGCAAAATCAAACCCGACACAAAATTATTGACGATGTTTTGCAAGCCAAAACCGATCCCGACCGATAAAGCCCCCGCAATAATCGCCAAATTTTCAAACTGAATGCCAGCCACCGACAAGCCTATTAAAATCGCCAGCAAAATGCCGGTATAGCCTGACACGGTAGTAATCGCTTCGCGTGCGCCCCGGCTCAGGGTGGTGCGGCGTAACCAGCTTTCCGCGAGATTCTTTTTCAGCACATGGGTAAGGCTGACTAGCAACGCCACTATTAGCAAGCCACCGATAATCCGCAAGGGTTCCAAGGTGAATCCCCCAATCTGGATGCCGCTGGCGAGTTGTGTCAGTAACAGAGTAAAGTTTTGTTCCGGCATTCCCCACAGCCGCAGCGACAAAATCAGCAATACACCCGAAACCAGCAGCGTATTGGCAAGGCGTAACCACAGTAAGCCTGGCACGAGTTGATTGCTACGTAGCCCCAACTGTTGTCGCAAACGTTGTTGCCAAGCGGTACGCCCGACATCCAACCCATCAAAGATTTCCGCTGGAATTTTGAGGAGTAGCCAAGCTGCCAGTAACAAAAACAGCGTACCAAACACCCCAGTAAACAAGAATACTGAAAAATTGCGATAGCCCAGCCATAAACTGGCGACCGCGAGCAGTAATGCGCCCACTGCCAACCAATGCAGCCGCGTGCGTTGGATAAATAAAAAGTGATCGGACATGAGCCAAATGAGGCGGGCGAGTGCAAAGCCAATTACTGTACCCAATGCAATGCGTATTAAACCCACCAAATGACTAGGGGAAGTGCTGATTTGCGAGGCGGAATCTAACAGCGGTGAGTGAAAAACCGTGCCGATTAAGGTGGGAATAATTAGTAGCCGTGTCCAAAAGTATAATTTGTGTCCCATTTGTTGGGTGGCGGGTACAACGCCTTCAACCTGTCCGGCAGGGCGCAATAGCGAGTGCATAATCCCGTAGCTGACGCCAAATAACAGCAATGCCTGCATAAACTGCAAAATAAGCGGCACACCCGGCGGTGCAAAATAGAGCGACAGTGCCGCTAAGCCTGCAAACAAGGTGAACGGTAAATAGCGCAATAGACTAATCCACACCGCTGCCAGCGTAGGACTGGTCGCATGGATCGATGGCAAGGTTTCGCGGTACTGACGGCGTTTATGAGCACTCCAAAATAACCCCACCACCAACCCGGCGACACCATAGACGAGTGCGATCCACACATTGGTTCTATTCAAGGGGAGGTTGCTGAGTGCGTACACCAAACCGTTAATTTCAGCTTTCCATACCCCGGATTCCAGCAGAATCACCTGTAAATGGTTGAGTACAGAAGCACTGGGGGCAAGTAACTGTTGTGTGAGCAAAGCCTGACGGGATTGCCGGGCATCGGTCAAGAGGGTCGTAGCACGCAGGCTGAGTAAGCGACATTGTGACAAGGTTTTTTCAACTTGCTGTTTTTGCTCGGTCAGCTCTTTGCGTTTGCGCCTGACTTCCGCGTCTTCGTCGGTATTGGCTTCACCCAAACTATCCATCGCTTGTTGGGTTTGGGTTTGTTGTTGTTCCTGTTGCGTCACACAGGTTTTGGCGATTTGTTCCAAACTCGCTGCGGTGGTGGTTAGGCTATCGAGTTTGCTGATGTCCGGGTATTTTTGTTCCTGAAACAACGTTTCAGCAGCGTTGAGTTGCGAGCTGAGATCATCCAAGCGCTCGATGGAAAACTCATTAGCGGTGGTCGGTAACGGCAATGCCAACAGGGTTAACAGTATCAGGCAAAGCCAAGGCTGCGTGAAAATGGTATGGGCTGTCATCATGATTAGTGCGGGGTGGCAGAGAGCGTAAAGTCGTCAAGATACAGCAGCATGTCGCGTTTGGGTGCCCATTCTGCTCCAGTACCCCCGAAAAATACCGCAAACAGGAAGCGCTCAATCTTGAGGTCAGCGCCAATGCGGAAGCGTAGGTCGCGTTTGTCCAGCACTTGTTTGCCATTCAGCCAAGTGGTGATAATGCCATCGCGTTTGCCGGGGGTATTGAGGCGCACGAAGGTTTTGATTTGATGCCACTTTTCGGTTTCCAGTGGTGGGGTATCCCATGGAAAAAAGTCGCCGAAGTTTTTCGGCTGGGCGGGGTGGTAGACGTATTGCCCCAGTTTGCCGTCTTTTTCCCACATGGTGCGCACGCTCCAGCCATCGCGTCCGTTAGGCTTGTCCCCACCGACACGGGGTTCAGCACTGCCAATGCCGGGGAGTTTGCCGCCGCGTACAAAGTCGAAGTTGTCCGGGAATTTCACCCAGTAGGAATAGTAGAGGCTATCGAGTTGTGCACCGATATGCGGTTTCCAATTGGCGCAGTCTTTTTCGTTGACGCAACCGGATGCGCCTTTGGGAATGTTAATGCGTAAGGCTTGCCCTTGTGCGTTGCGGGCTTCTTGCTTGCCGACGATGCTGACGTTGTTTAAGCCCATGCTCCAGCCTGGACAGTGCCAGTCACGGAAGTAGTCTTTTTCGGTGTAATTGCCGGGGGTGTTTTGGTCGAAGCTGATGCGCAGCGGTTTACCAGAGGTTAGGGGTGTTGTGCCACTGCAATAGGCATTGAGGTGAAAGGCTTTGTAATGCAAATTTTCGCCAGACGTTTTGGGCTGACGTTGGGGGATTTGTAACCCGTCAAGATATGTCCAGACCGGATGATTCGCAGGGGGGCTAGGGTTGCCGTTGTAGAGTACTAGCACTTTGTCCCATGCTTTGTCGTGCGGGTTCCATTGCAACTTGGCAGCAAGCTCGAAGGGTTGTTGGGCGTTGATCATGGGAATGGTGCGGACATCCTGCGGTGCTGCCAACACAGTGCTGGATAGCAGGAACGCAAACAGTAGGGATAGGGTGGTATGTATATTCATGCTGTGGATTATAAACGATTTGGGTATTATTGGTTTAAGACTCGTTTAGTTGAATGATACCGATAAATGAAAATAAGGAAGCATGACAACATGACTGTGACCGCAACCACTACTCGCGAGCGTTGGGCTTGGGCGTTTTATGACTGGGCGAACTCGGCTTTTATTACCACGGTGATGGTGGCATTTTTCCCCATTTTCTTTCGGGAGTATTGGGCTAGTGACTTGCCTTCGGAAGATATTACGTTGCACTTGGGAACGGCGAATGCGCTGGCGAGTTTGTCGATTATGTTGCTCGCACCGTTTTTGGGGACAGTAGCGGATCAGGGCGGCATTAAAAAGCCGATGATGGCAGCCTTTGTGACCTTGGGGGTATCTGCGACCTTGGGTTTGACCTTGGTGGGGGAAAGCCAGTGGCAGTGGGCGATGTTTGCGTTTGTGCTGGCAGTGGTGGGGTTTTTGGGCGCGAATATTTTCTACGATGCGCTGCTGGTGGATGTGGCGGAGGAAAAAGATTTTAACCGCGTGTCAGCGCTAGGTTATGCCTTGGGCTATTTGGGGGGCGGTTTGTTGTTTGCCTCGTGTGTATTGCTGACCTTGAAGCCGGAGTGGTTTGGGTTGGCGAATGACGTTGCGGCGGTACGTTGGGCGTTTGGGGTGACGGCAGTGTGGTGGGCGCTGTTTTCGATTCCGTTGTGGTGGTGGGTGCGGGAACGTGCACCTGTGCAGGCAGTCCGCCCGCCAGTATTGACGTTGCTGCGGCAGTCGGTCGCGCAATTGCGGGATACGTTTCGGCATATTCGGCAGTTGCGGGTGGTGTGGCTGTTTTTGTTGGCGTATTGGTTTTACATCGACGGGGTGGATACGGTAATCCTCATGTCGGTGGATTACGGTAAGGCGCTAGGGTTTGCGAATGATAGTTTGATTACGGCGTTGTTGATTACCCAATTTATTGCGTTTCCGGCGGCGTTGGTGTTTGGGTGGATTGGGAATCGGATCGGGGCGAAACGCGGTATTTTGGTGGGGCTGGCAGGGTATGTGGTGATTACGCTAATGGCTTCGCAGATGACGGATGCGCGGGAGTTTTATTTGCTGGCGGGAGCGGTTGGGTTGGTGCAGGGTGGGGTGCAGGCGTTGAGCCGTTCCTTGTATGCGAGTTTGATCCCGCAGGATCAGGCAGCGGAATTTTTCGGTTTTTACAATATGTTGGGTAAATTTGCGGCGATTTTAGGGCCGTTGCTAGTGGCTTGGGTCGGGGCATTGACCGATTCACCCCGTACCGGTTTGCTGGCAGTGCTGTTGCTGTTTGGGGTTGGCGCTTGGCTATTGTGGAAAGTGCCGCGTCGGTAGCGGCACTTTTTTGCTCAAGCGGCACATGGTTCGCGCTTGCCTTGTTGTGTTGCAGGGAGCGGTGCTTGTGCGGGGAACGGTCTGCCGACACAGTGACCGCTTTCGTCGTAATGGTAAATCAGTGAACCCTTTTGGATGCTGACGGTATTGGCGGTGAAGCCTTTGAGACCGTCTTCAGGCCAACGTCCGGGGGCGGACACTGAGGTGATTTGTTTACCATTATGATCGTAAATATAAATTAACGTACCTTTTTGAATAGCGTTACCGATACTCATGTGTGTTTCCTCGTCCTAGTGTTTTTATATTATGTATGTTCTGTGGTTTAAGCCTCAGATGACTATCTTATCATAACATTGGACGGGTGGTGCTTTAAATCCGACGAACGTACAGGGCGACCGCATTTGACTTTTTAAATCACTTTAAAATCAATAGATTGATTACTTTTAAGACATAGGCGCATTAATTATATCTCATTGATTAATAAGAGTTTAAAATTTATATGCGCTCACCCTGGACGAACGTAGGGTTTCCCCTTGGGGTTTTAATACTTTTAATCAGTGGGTGGTATTAGGGGTGTTTTTGTTATAAAATTAAATTATAAATATAATTTTTAATTAGAAATTGGTGGGCTTGTTTGTGTTTAATTATTATTATATTCCTGCCATTAGGGTAGTGTTTTGGGCGTGGGTGGGGATTGCATTATTTTCGCTGTTGGGTGGACAACCTGTGTTCGCAGCGGGTTCAAATTTATTGATCAGCAAGCAGGTGAGTACTACTACACCAAAGGCGGGTGAAACGTTCACGTATACCCTGCGTTATCGTTGCGCGAGTATGACTGAGCTGTATTGTGCAGCCCCCACCATTACCGACACCGTGCCTGCTCCATTGAAAATTGTCAGTTATACCCCGATGGGGGGCAGTGTGGCAGCCGCCACTGTCGTCGATAAAACCGTAAGTTGGCGCTTAGCCACGCCGGTTGAGAGTTTGCCGCAAGGTGTGCCCGCTGATGGCTTAGCCGCAGGTTCGACCGGGATTCTCAAAGTGCAGGTGAAGTTTCCAACTTGTGGGAGTGCCGCTCCGCCCGCTGTGGTGAGCAATGTGGCAAGCGCAGTGAGTGGTGAGGTGACGACGACTTCAATGGCACCGGACGTTACCGTGCCTGCGGGGATTGATGCACCATGCCCGACTCTACCGCCTGCACCCAGCCCCGGTTTTACGAAAACAGGAAGTGCAGCATTTGTGCAGCCGGGTGGTTTGGAACGGTGGAGCGTGAATTTGCCCACCAGCACCAGTGCTTACACGGTGGTGGAAACGCTTCCGGCAGGAACGCAGGTGTTGGTGGCAAACGCGACGAATACGCCCAAGGTAATGCCTTACCCGGAAGTGGATTGCAGTGCCAACGGGACGGGTGCGTTTCATCCCTTGAATTTGCCGGTGTCAGAGTGGGCGGCGGCGGAAACCGCTGCCGGTCGGGCGGGTAATTTGCATGATGCAGCGGGGAATCCGACCGGATGTGTGGCAACGCGCTTGCCGTCGGGGCTGCTGGTGACAGCCATTAAGCGCTTACGTTGGGGCGTGAATGCGAATATTGCCAAGCAAACGCTGGATGTGCGGCTGGTAGTGGATGCGGATTATGTAGGCGATGGGTTGCGCAATTGTGTGGAATCATCGTTGCATGGCACAAGCTGTGCGCCGCTGGTGCCGGTATTGGGGCAGGGTGAGCCGATCTTGAGTATTAGCAAAATTACCCCGACGGGTGGGGTGGTGTCACCGGATGGTTCGACAATGGTGTATGCCGTTCCCGCTTGGCAGCCGGTTGTCGCCCCTGCACCCGCCAGCAATGATTATGTGTATCGTGTGTCGTTGGCTGTGGATGAATTATCGGGAACCGGCACGCAATACCCAATTCTGGAAGATGTCTTGCCCGCGAGTTTGGATTATGTGGCTGGGCAAGCGGGCAATTGGTGGCGGGTTGCGGTGCCGAGTAATGGCGTAACGACTGGGCAAACAGCGTGTCAGATACCGCGTTTTAGCCGTACCGTGCAGGCGGATGGGCGGGTGAAGTTGCGTTGGGAATTCCCCGGTTGTCAGTTACCAGTCGGGTTGTCAGATACGGGCATGGCGGTGTATTTCAGTACCAGAATTCGCCCCGGTATTTTGGCGGGAACGGTTGTGACCAATGTGGCGCAGTTTGCGACGGGCGATTACCCGCAAGTGACGTGCGTCAACGGTGCAGATGCGGGCAAGACGGCGCGGGCATTTTGCCGTTCCAGCAATGTGAATTTTAGTGTGTCGCAATTGACGATCTTGGATAGTGTGAAATGGGTGCAAGGGGAATTGGACAGTGCGTGGAGCCGTTTTCCGAATACGGGCAAGACGAGTTTGAATGGGGTGGGGACGTATGTGCTGGAAATTCGCAATACCGGTAATGTGACCAATACACAGATAGCGGTGCGCGATGTTTTGCCCGCCGTAGGTGATAGCGCGTTGGTAACAGGCGGGGCGCGTGGCTCACAGTGGAGTTTGGTGCTGGATGGGGAGATTGGTCTGCAACGGGTTGCCAATGATGGTTCGTTGACAGCATTGACAGCGACTGAAGTGCCTGCCGGGGTTGAATACACGGCAAACAATGCGGAATTTCAGTTTACGGCTGTGCCAAATGGAGGTTTGCAACCGGGGGAAAAGCTGCGCGTAACCGTGCCGGTGCGTCAATTGGCGGGTGAGGCAACGCCTGCGAGTGGCAGTATTGCTTGGAACAGTTTTGCTTATACAGCGAGTTATTACGATACCACCACCAAAACCACTGAAACCTTGTTAACGACTGAGCCACCCAAAGTGGGTTTGGTGATGGTGGATACCGCCGCAGTGGCAGGCTTGAGCGGCACGGTGTGGTTTGATGACAACGGCGATAAGCAAAAAACAGCGGATGAAGCGGCAATCGAAGGCGTGACGGTGCGGGTGTATGACGGCACAACCTTGGTGGCAGAAACCTTGACAGACGCTGCTGGGCATTACGCTATTTGGGGTTTGTCGCCCAATACGGTTTACCGCATTGCACTGGATAAGCCGGATGATTATTTGGCGGGTAATCCGTTGGCAGGAATACCGCTGCAAGGCATTGCTGAAGCTGGCACGGGCGCGGCGGGAAGCATGACGGCGGATTATGATTTGGGTATTACGCTACCTGCATCCTTGGGCGATAGGGTGTGGTGGGATGCCAACGGTGACGGTGTGCAGGATGCCGATGAATCGGGAGTGGCGGGGGTAACAGTGGCGTTGCATTCTGCTGATGGAGCAGTTGTGGGGAGTACTCAGACGAATGCGACGGGGCTGTATGGGTTTGAATCCGTTTTGCCCGGTGATTATTACCTAGCGTTTAGTGGGTTTCCGGCGGGGTATGTGCCAACTGCCAGCGGGATGAGTGGCAATCCGCAAACCGATAGTGATGCGGACGCGACAGGCAAAACCCCGGTGTTTGCGTTGACGGCAGGTGCACACGCGAATTCGTGGGATTTGGGTTTGACCTTGCCTCAGCAAACCGATTTGAGTTTGAGTAAAAGCGTGAATAAGCCAGCGGTTAAGCGGGGTGAAACGGTGGTGTATACGCTGGTGGTAAGCAATACGGGGGCGCATGACGCGAACGGGGTACAGGTGCGGGATGTGTTGCCTGCTGGTTTGGTGTTCCAGAGTGCGAGTCCGTTAGGGGAATACGATCCGCTGACGGGGGTGTGGCAAGTGGGCTGGTTGGCTGCTGCTGGGCATCGGCAGTTACGGATTACAGCGCAGGTGCGATAAGACTATACTGCGGCGATGCAACATTCATTTCTTGATCGGTTTTCGCCTTATCTGCTGCTGGTGCTGACGATTTTGTTCTGGGCGGGTAATTTTAATCTGGCACGGGCTATCCATGCGGATGTGCCGCCGTTGGGCTTGTCGTTTTGGCGCTGGGCGGTGGCGGCGTTGATTTTATTGCCGTTTGCATTGAGCTCGATGCGGGCAGCGTTGCCGTTGGCGCGGGAACATTGGCGCTTGGTGCTGGCCTTGGCGGTGTTGGGTATCGCAGGGTTTAACAGTCTGGTGTATGTCGGTTTGCAAACCACGACGGCAACCAATGGGGTATTGCTGCAATCGGTTACGCCGATCACGATGATTTTGCTGGCGGGTTTGGTGCTGCATGAAAAGAGTACGTTGGCGCAATGGTTGGGGATTGGCGTGTCGTTGCTGGGCGTGTTGGTGATTATTACCAAAGCGGATTGGCAGGTGTTGCAGCACTTGGCGTTTAATCGCGGTGATATGTGGATTGTGTCGGCAACGCTGGATTGGTCGCTGTATACGGTGTTGCTGCGTAAATTGCCTGAGGGTTTGAAGGGGACGCCGATTCTGGGGTTTTCGATTACTTTGGGGGCGTTGGCGATTTTGCCGCTGTATCTGTATGAAAGTCTGACGTTTCAGACCATGCCGGTGACGGCGGTCAGTGTGGCGAGTGTTGCGTATGTGGCGGTGTTTCCGTCGTTGCTGTCGTATATGTTCTGGAATCATGCGACGCAAAAGCTGGGGGTGAATCGTACCGGGCAGTTCAGCCATTTGATGCCAGTGTTCGGGATTGTGTTGGCAACCGTGTTGCTGGGGGAACGCTTGCAGTTGTTTCATGCACTGGGGATGGGGTTGGTAGCGGCAGGGCTGATGCTGACGAATAGAAAATAAGTGTTGCGGCGGTTTTTAGGCCTGCTTTCGTGTACACTGTTCTCGTGTGAATTTGGGAGGTTGCAAGATGCGTAATTTAACATTAAGTGCTGATGAGCATTTGATTGAGGTGGCGCGGGAAAAAGCACGGCAGAGAAAAACCACCTTGAATGCAGAGTTTCGTAAGTGGTTGCAGCAATACGCGAATACCCGTTCTGAGGCACAGCGGCGGGTACAAGCCCATCGCGAACTGATGCTGGAGTTGTCAGCCGTTTCGAGTGGTGGACGTAAGTTTAGCCGGGATGAGATGAATGAGCGCCGTTAGTTTTTTTCTTGATACCAATGTATTGGTTTACACTTTCGATAAGACGGCACCAGATAAACAGGCTAAAGCGGGTGCATTGTTGGAGCAGGCTTTATTAGGTGAGGGCTGCATCAGTTTTCAGGTGATGCAGGAGTTTTTGAATCTGGCCTTGCGCAAGTTTGACCCGCCGATGTCGGAGGTGCAGGCAAAACGCTATTTGCAAACGACGCTCGAACCTCTTTGCCTGATTTATGCTGACAGCGAGTTGTATCGCAAAGCGTTGGATGTGCGTGAACGGTGGCGTTTTAGTTTCTATGATTCGGTGATTGTAGCGGCTGCGTTAGAAGCAGGGTGCAGTATTTTATACAGTGAAGATCTGCAACATAATCAAAAGATTGGCACACTGACGATCATCAACCCCTTTTTGCAAGGCAGCTAACCATGAATAAATCCGCGATTGTTAACATTTTAGCCTCACTCGGTGAGCCACCTGACAACAAGCCGTGGCGGGATTATTCCCGTTACGGCTTGACGGCGGCGGATGCGCCTACCTTGGTGGAATTGGTGGCGGATAGCCGTTTTCTGGAAAGTGATGGCGATGACATGTGGGTTCCGCTGCATTCGTGGCGGGCGTTGCGGCATTTGATGCCTGCGGGCTTGCATGAGCTGATCGGCATTTTTGATGTGTTAGCGGAAGATGATTGGGCGCAGGATGAGATTCCAACAGTGGTGGCAGCCGCAGGGCGTGTGGCTATGGAACCGCTGGTGGCGTATGTGCTGGATATGGATAACGATGAGTTTGCGATTCCGCTGGCCTTGCAGTCGTTGGTGGAAATCGGCAAACAGCATGGCAAGTTGCGCAAACCGGTGATTGAGCGGTTGGTGTATTGCCTGCAACAGACGGCGAAGCAGGATTTAGGCTTGAACGGCTTGATCGTGGCGGAATTGATCAGCTTGAAAGCGGTGGAGGCGATGCCTGCGATTCGTGCGGCGTTTGCGGAAGAGGTGTTGGATTGGTCGGTGTGCGGTGATCTGGAGGATGTGGAGTTGGGCATGGGTTTGCGCTCGCAACGCGATACGCCGCGCCCGAATTACCAGCTAAAAGCAGCGCCAGAAGCAGCGTTTGACGACGATGATGAGGACGAGGCGTATGAGCCGTTGGTGGAGCAGGTGGTTCGTTCCGAGCCGAAGATTGGGCGTAATGACCCTTGCCGGTGTGGTAGCGGTAAGAAGTATAAAAAATGTTGTATGCCTTAAAGGAATCCCATGCCGCTGCTTGATTGGCTGAACAAACCCGCATCCTTACAAATGGCGCGGCGTGTGCCGTACCGTTTGCTCGAAGCCGTGCCGGAACTGGGTTATGGCGCAACGCCGAACCACAACCTGTTGATTCAGGGCGATAATCTGGAAGCACTCAAAGCCTTGTTGCCGTTGTATGCGGGGCGGATTAAGTGCATTTACATTGATCCGCCGTACAACACGCGCTCCGCGTTTGAGCATTACGACGACAACCTCGAACATAGCCAATGGCTGTCGATGATGTACCCGCGCCTCGAACTCCTCCGCGACCTGCTCTCCGAAGACGGCAGCCTGTGGGTGTCCATCGACGATCACGAAGGTCACTACCTCAAAGTCATGCTCGACGAAATCTTCGGACGCAAAAACTTCATCGCCAACGTCGTCTGGCAAAGTCGTTATTCGCGTTCCAACGATGCCAGTTTGTCGGTTTCACATAACTTCATTTTGGCTTACGCACATGATCCTGATGTATGGAAATTGCGTCGTAATAAATTGCAACGCACTGATGAACAGGCAAAACAATACACCAATCCTGATAATGATCCGAATGGTGCGTGGCGGGCAATTCCTTGGGATGCTCCAAATCTTCGTCCCAATTTGACCTATCCAATTGTGACACCAACAGGAAAAGTACGGATGCCTCCTAACGGGAGATGCTGGTCACGTACCGAGGATCAATGGTTGGCAATAGTGGCTTTGGGTTTGGCTTATTTTGGTAAGTCGGGTGATGGTGCGCCGTCTTTCAAGCAATATTTGTCTGAAGCACCGGGAATCGTGCCGAATACGTGGTGGGGGCATGAAGAGACTGGTCATACGGATGAAGCCAAAAAAGAAATTCATAATTTGTTTGGGCGGGATAATATTTTTGATACGCCGAAGCCGGAGCGGTTGATTGAGCGGATTTTGCATATTGCGACGAATCCGGGGGATTTGGTGCTGGATTCGTTTCTGGGGTCGGGCACAACCGCAGCGGTAGCGCACAAGATAGGGCGGCACTACATCGGCGTGGAAATGGGCGACCATGCCGTGACCCATTGCCAGCCGCGCCTGCAAAAAGTGGTGGACGGCGAACAAGGCGGCATTTCCAAAGCCGTTAACTGGCAAGGCGGCGACGGATTCAGCTTTTACCGCCTCGGTGCAACCGTGTTCGATGAATATGGCATGATCGACAAAGCCATCCGCTTCCCCACACTCGCCGCCTACATCTGGTATCTGGAAACCCGCACCCCGTGGATGCAACCGGATACACTTTCCCCGCTGCTGGGCATTCACGACGGCACGGCATATTACTTGCTCTACAACGGCATTCTGGGCGACCGCCGCCCGCAAGGCGGTAACGTGCTTACCCAGAATGTGCTGGACGGATTGCCTGCGCACGACGGCAAGCGCGTGATTTACGGCGAAACCAGCCGTTTCGGGGCAGGGCGGTTGGCAGCGGAGGGGATAACGTTCAAGCAGATACCGTATGATGTGCGGGTGGGGTAAATTAGCCGATTTCTGTAAAACTGGCTATCATGAGCCAATAGATTGTAACCGAGGAAATGACGATGCAACTCACGATTGAATTGCCTAACGACATCGGCAACAGGGTCGCCCAGCTACCGAATCGAGATAATTTCATTCTTAACGCCTTACAGCTTGCATTTCTGATGTTGGGGGATAAGCGTAACTTGGACGAAATAGCGACGGAAATGACCGCCGAAGCCAAACGAAATGGGTTAACTGACGAAAAACTGCAAGAGCTGCTGCAAGACTGATTCGTTGTCGAAAAGGAAAATAAATGCCTGCTTTTGTTGTTGATACCAATATTCTTATCAGCTACGCCTTGTCAGTCCATTCCACGCCAGGTCAGGCTGTTCAAAAAGCCTTTCGGCAGGGAAGGGTTGTTTACAGTGCAGCAACCTTGCAAGAGCTTATCGCTAAGTTGGCTTTGCCCAAGTTTGACCGTTACGTTAGTACCAAAAATCGTGCGGCGTTTATCCAGCGATTTGCGCTGCAAGCCCAACAAGTTGAGCCAACCTTTGAGGTGCGAGCTTGCCGTGATCCGAAAGACGATATGTTTTTGTCATTGGCGGTGGCTGGCCAAGCGACATACTTAATCAGCGGTGACAAGGACTTGCTGGATATGAAGGTATTTCAGAGTATCCCCATTGTGACGGCGAAAGCGTTTCTCGACCTTTAATCCACAGCAGGTATTATGTTCGAGCTAAAAACCTACCAAAAAGAAACGCTGCAAATCCTGCGTGAATTCCTCGAAGAAGCCCGCCTGATGCCGGTAGAGGAAGCCTTCACCCGCGCCCAGCAACGCCAAAACCGCCAGCCGCTGCCGTATTTGCACCACAGTTTCGCGCAAGTGCCGTATGTGTGCCTGCGCTTGCCCACGGGCGGCGGCAAAACCGTACTGGCTTCTTACGCTGTCGGTCTCGCCAAGCGTGCCTATCTGGAACAAGATTACCCGATTGTGTTGTGGCTAGTTCCCACCAACACCATCCGCGAACAAACGCTGGAAGCCCTGCAAAAACCGGGACACCCTTACCGCGCCGCGCTCGAAGATGAGTTCGGCGTAGACCGCCTGATGGTGCTGGACATCGGTGATGTAACCCGCATCCGCAAGCAAGACATCGGCAACAAAGCCATCATTGTGGTCGGCACACTCGCCACCCTGCGCGTCGAAGACACCAGCGGGCGCAAGGTCTACGCCTACCACGAAGACTTTGAGCCGCATTTCGCCGCCGTCAATCCGCACGATGAACGTCTGGAAAAAGTCACCGAAGTCGACCTCAAACCGAATGGTTTAACCGCTGCCAGCCTCGGCAAAATCAAATACTCTTTCGCCAATCTGCTGGCACTCAAACAGCCGCTGGTGATCATGGACGAAGCCCATAACGCTCGTACCAAACTCACCTTCGACACCCTCAAACGTATCCATCCCGCGTGCGTGCTGGAACTGACCGCCACGCCGGATACTAGCCGCGAATCCGCCTCCAACGTGCTGCACCACGTTTCCGCCTCGCAGTTGAAAGCCGCCAATATGATCAAGTTGCCGATCATGTTGACCGAACACAGTGAATGGGAAGGCGCAATCCGCGACGCCGTGCTAACCCGCAAGCAATTGGCGCAAGATGCGGTAAAATCTGTCGATTCCGTGCGCCCGATTGCCTTATTCCAAGCCGAAAACAAAAGCGGTGAAGTCACTTTTGAGGTGCTGAAAACCTTCCTGATCGAACAACTCGGCATTGCCGCGCACCACATCGCCATCGTCACCGGCAACCAGCGCGAACTCGACGGCATTGACCTGTTCAACCCCGCCTGCCCGATTGAATACATTATCACCGTGGAAGCCTTGAAAGAGGGCTGGGATTGCTCATTCGCCTACGTGTTCTGCTCAGTCAAAGACGTAAAATCCAGCAAAGACGCGGAACAATTACTGGGGCGCGTGTTGCGGATGCCCTACGCCCAACGCCGTCAGCACGAAGCCTTAAACCGTGCTTACGCCCATCTGGTTTCCCCCAATTTCGCCAAAGCCGCTGCGGCACTGACTGACAAAATGGTGCAAAGCATGGGCTTCGACCCGCTGGAAATGCCGCAACATTTACAACACGGCAACCAATACAGCCTGTTTGATGGCACCGAAAACCCGTCATTACGCCCTGCGATTGCCGAAGAATCCAGCGAATTCACCCTCAACAATGGCGAACAACTTGCGGTTACGGGCTTGATTGACGAACCGACTGAAAAGCTGATCCTGCAAGGTTTCACCGGCAAACAAAAAGTGGAAGTGCAACAACAGGTAGAACAGCACAACTTGCGCGTCAAGGCACGGCTTGCCCCAGCGATGCGCGGTGAAGTATTTGCTTCCTTGCCGTTGTTGTGTGTGCGCGAAGAAAACCAACTGCGCTTGCTTGAACCCGAATCCTACCTTTACACTAAAGGTGGCTGGTCATTGCTGGATTTTGCGGTGGAACTGCCGCAGTTTGAAATCCGCGAAGCGGGGCGCGTGTTTGAAGTGTTCCTGCAAGGTGGTCATGTCAGCTACAAACTGGCAGAGCAGGGCGAAACCCCGAACCTCAATCTGATCGAACTCGACATTGACGATACCGTGCTGGTGCGCTGGCTAGATCGAGAGGTGCGTCAAGCCGATGTTAGCCCAAGCGAGATGATCCGCTGGCTGGTGCAATTGCTTGGGCATTTAACCAAGGTGCGCGGCTTTTCCCTCACTGCTTTGGTGCGTAGCAAATTCCTGCTGGCGCGTGCCGTGAAAGACCGCATCGCGTTGTGCCGTAACAAGGCAGCGGAGCGGGGTTTTCAGCACTGGCTGTTTGAAGATTCCAGCGTGTTAGGTGTGTCAGAAACGTATCAATACACCTTTAAACCCGATGTGTACCCAGCGCGAGTGCCGTTTTACAGGGGCAAATATGCGTTTACCAAACATTATTACCCGGTCATCGAAGACCTGAAAAGCAGTGGTGAAGAATTTGAATGCGCCCAAGCCCTCGATCAGCACCCGCAAGTCAAGCACTGGATACGCAATTTGGTCAACCGTGAAGCCGCATCGTTCCGCTTGCCCCTCGCTCGCGGCTATTTCTACCCCGATTTCATTGCCGAACTCCACGATGGGCGTACTGTGATAGTGGAATACAAAGGCGAACACTTGCAAACCGCTGACGATGCCCGCGAAAAAGCGGCGGTTGGTCAACAGTGGGCGCAACAAAGCGGCGGATTATTCCTGCTGGCTTTGGCAAAAGACGCGCAAGGCAAAAACATTTACCAACAACTCAACCAGCTTTTTCATTAGGAACACACATGGCTTACAGCGGTAACACCGGACTCACCCGAATCATTAAAGCAGCCCAATATTCATGGCAAGGTTTCCGTGCTGCCTATAAACATGAGGAAGCCTTTCGCCAAGAAGTGTGGGTTATGGCGTTGGCTTTCCCCTTGGCGTTATGGCTAGGCGACAATGGCGTAGAAAAGGCGTTAATGATAGGCAGCATTTTGCTGTTGCTGATTGTAGAGTTGTTGAATTCTGCGGTAGAAGCGGTGGTCGACCGTACTGGCATGGAGCGCCATAAACTTTCCGGGCGTGCTAAAGACATGGGTTCTGCTGCGGTAACAGTCGCCATTCTCAATGTCATTATCATTTGGGGATTCATGCTTTCTTGATATAGATCAATTTGAGGGCATTGGACGCACCATGCCCTGCTTGAGTGCGTGTTTTCACACAGTATTAACGTTTTCTTAAGTGGTTTTTTGCTGTATGCTTGCCGCACATTACAGTGTTTTTATTTTTTCAATCTTGTTAATCCAGAGGGCAAACGATGGCTCATAGTGCTGCACTCTCTTCAGAGCAATACAACTATGATATCGTGAAGAAATTCGCGATAGCTTCGATCATCTGGGGTATCCTCGGCATGGCTGCCGGGGTCTATATCGCGTCGGAACTGGCTTGGCCTTTTCTGAACTTCGATATTGCCCAGATCACTTTCGGACGTTTACGTCCGCTACACACCAGTGGTGTTATCTTCGGTTTCGGTGGTAATGCGCTGTTTGCAACGTCTTACTACATCGTGCAGCGTACTTGCCAAGCGCGTCTGACCGGTGGCACTTTCTGGCCTAACTTCACCTTCTGGGGTTGGAACCTGTCCGTGCTGATTGCTGGTTTGCTCTATCTGCAAGGTTACACTCAAGGTCGTGAATACGCTGAGCCAGTCTGGTTTATTGATATTGCGATTACAGTCGTTTGGGTGGTTTATTTCCTGATCTTCACTACTACGCTGATGCGTCGTAACCAACCGCATATTTATGTGGCTAACTGGTTCTTCATGTCATTTATTTTGGCGACTGCCCTATTGCATATTTTCAATAACTTGGCAGTGCCAGTTAGTTTGACTTCTGCTACGTCTTACAGTTTGTTCTCTGGTGCACAAGATGCGATGACGCAATGGTGGTACGGTCACAATGCGGTAGGTTTCTTCCTGACAGCGGCATTCTTGGGGATGATGTATTATTTCGTGCCTAAACAGGCAGGTCGTCCGATTTACTCTTACCGTTTGTCTATCATCCATTTCTGGGCGCTAAGCTTCATGTATATGTGGGTAGGTACTCACCATCTGCATTGGACGGCGATTCCTGACTGGACGTCTACCTTGGCAGCGACTTTCTCCATTATGCTGTTGATGCCATCTTGGGGTGGTATGATTAACGGTATTATGACGCTTTCTGGTGCATGGGATAAATTGCGTACTGACCCGATCATGATGTTTATGATTACGGCGCTGTCGTTCTATGGTATGTCAACGTTTGAAGGTCCAATGATGTCACTGAAGAGTGTTAACGCGCTGTCACATTACACGGACTGGACTGTTGGTCACGTTCACTCTGGCGCATTGGGCTGGGTAGCGATGATCTCGATTGCATCGTTCTATCACATGATTCCGCGTCTGTGGAACACCACGCTGTACAGTACACAATTGGTTTACACGCATTTCTTCTTGGCGACTATCGGTACGATTTTGTATATCACTGCACTGTGGGTATCGGGTATCGGTCAAGGTTTGATGCTGCGTGCGTTTGATGAATACGGCAACTTGGCGTATACCTTCGTGGAAACGGTTGCGTTCATGCATGGTCCCTTGGTAGCGCGTGCGGTAGGCGGCTTGTTCTTCTTGTCTGGCATGTTGATCATGGCGTACAACATTTACATGACCATTTCGCGTGCAAAACAGGAAGAAGGTGTTCCTGCTACTGCTACTGCTAAAGCGTAATCAGGGAGAGTTGAGATATGTTTAAACACGAAAGTATCGAAACCAATTCGGGGCTGTTGATTGTCCTGACCTTGGTTGCTATTAGTATCGGTGGTCTGGTGGAAATCGTTCCATTGCACTACATCAATGAGACGGTGGAAGATGTAAAAGATCCTGAGACGGGCTATGAGGTTGTGCGTCCTTATACGCCGCTGGAGCAGCGTGGTCGTGATATCTACATCCGTGAAGGCTGCTACACCTGCCATTCCCAGATGATCCGCCCGTTCCGTGATGAAGACCTGCGCTATGGTCACTATTCACTGGCGGCTGAATCCAAGTACGATCACCCTTTCCAATGGGGTTCCAAGCGTACTGGCCCAGATTTGGCGCGTGTCGGTGGCAAGTATTCCAACGAATGGCAAGTGCAGCATTTAATTGCACCACGTTCGGTTGTGCCTGAATCCATTATGCCTAACTACCCTTGGTTGCAAACCACGGATCTGGACTTGTCAGATCTTCAGGGGCGTATGATCGCGTTGAAGCGTGTGGGTGTGCCTTACTCACAAACCACGGTTGAATACGAAGATAACGTGAAGCGATTTGGTGAAGAGGTTGCTAAGAAACTCGACATCAATCAAGCAGAAGCCAACCTGATGGCACAGGCTAAAGCAGGTAACTACGATGGTAATCCTAACAACATCAGTGAAATGGATGCCTTGGTTGCTTACCTGCAAGTACTGGGTACGATGGTTGACTTTAAAAAGTTTGATGAAGACCACTTCATTCAATTCCGTTAATTTTCTGTGCTACTGGATAGTGGCCTCTGTTGACAAAGTGAGGATCAAATGCTGACAGACTTCTGGACATGGATCTTGGATCTAGGTAACAGCAAGACGGTTGCGTTGCTGATCTTTTTTACGACGTTTGTTGGCATCGTCATCTACGTTTATTCCAGCCGCAGGCGTGGCGAAAGGCTTGAGTCTTATCGCTACATGCCGCTGATGGATGAAGATGAAGCAGACAAGCGCGTCAAGGCAGCAGAGGCAGCTTCCCAATCAAAAGGTGAGAAATAGTTATGGCTACTCCTGTAAAAGACCCCTTGACCGGCGCAGAAACCACTGGCCACGTTTGGGATGAAACGCTGCAAGAATTTAATAACCCGCTGCCACGTTGGTGGTTGTGGACATTCTACGGCACAATCATTTTTACTATTGTGTATTGGATCATGTACCCATCATGGCCGATCGGTAATACTTATCTGAAAGGTATTGGTAACGACATTACCTATAAGACTGATGCGGGTGAAGAGAAAACTACCCACTGGAACATGCGTGCGCTGTTAGCCCATGACATGCAAAACGGTGAGTCAGCGATCAAGCAGCAAGAATACCTCGCCAAGGTTGGCGCGGCGTCTTACGAGCAGATTGCGCAAGACCCGGATATGTCTTCCTTTGTGCGTTCTTATGGCGTGGGAATGTTCGGTGACAACTGTGCCGCTTGCCACCAGTCTGGTGGTCAAGGTGTAGTTGGTATGTATCCTAATCTGGTGGATGATGATTGGTTGTGGGGCGGTGACACCACGGCAATGGAAAATACTATCCGTCATGGTCGTATGGGTTACATGCCTGCTTACAGTAAGACATTTAATGAAGCGCAGTTGAACCAAGTGGCTAACTACGTATTAACACTGTCTGGTGAAGCTGCTGTGGATGCTACTGCCGCTGCTGAAGGTCAGAAAATCTTCCAAGGTGAGAAAGGTGGTTGTTACATGTGCCATACCAGCGAAGGCAAGGGTATGCACGCTCAAGGTGCTCCTAACCTAACTGACAAAATCTGGACGGTAGCTAATTTGCCAGCAGCAGAAACTTCTGAAGCTAAATTGGAAGCAGTGAAAACGGTTATCCATAACGGTGTTAAACGCCAAATGCCTGCCTTCGGTAAAGACGGTCGTAACCTGTCTGATACTGAAATCAAAGTATTGGTTGCTTACCTGCAACAGATGTCCGCTGGTGCTGGCACACAGTAAGGCAAGCTGTTTTCAGGTATGATAGAGGCCGGATTCGTTCCGGCCTTTTTGCGTTACGAACTTTTTAATACACACGATTTCCATATGAAGATTCGCGAAAATTATTCCCTGAAAGCACTTAATACCTTTGGGTTAGCAGCCAAAGCCCGTTATTTCTGTACCTTGCACAAGCTGAGCGGGGTACGTACCCTCATGGCTTGGCAACAGGAACACCCTGAGTTGCCACTGTTATTTCTGGGGGGCGGCAGCAATATGTTGTTCGTTAATGATTACCCCGGCTTAGTGGTGCAAGTGCGTTTGGAAACTCTGGAGGTATTGGGGCAGGATGAGAATTATCATTATGTACGGGCGGGAGCGGGCAATAACTGGCACGAATTCGTGCAATGGACTATCGCACAAGGCTTTGCCGGGTTGGAAAATTTATCGTTGATTCCGGGAACGGTTGGGGCAGCGCCGATGCAGAATATTGGCGCTTATGGCGTAGAGTTGAAAGATCATGTGTATGAAGTACAAGCCTTAGACTGGCGCACCGCAGAAATCCGCGATTTTAGTGCCGAAAAATGCCGTTTTGCGTACCGTGATAGCTATTTTAAATCGGTAGAGCCAGATCGTTGGTTGATTGTCGCCGTGGTATTTCGTTTGCCGCGTCAGCCGCAGTGGAAAATTGACTATGCTGGCGTGAAAGAGCAGTTGGATGGGAAAACGTTAAACGCGCGTTTGATCAGCGATGCCATTATTCAGATTCGCCAAAGTAAGTTGCCGAACCCTGCTGAGATTGGCAACGCAGGCAGTTTCTTCAAAAATCCGCTGATTGCACCCGCACAATGGGCGGCACTCAGAGAGCGATTTCCTGAGATACCCGGCTGGTTGCAACACGATCAGGTCAAAACTTCAGCGGGTTGGTTGATTGATCAGTGTGGTTGGAAAGGTAAACGTGACGGCGATGCAGGCACTTACGCCAAACACGCTTTGGTCTTGGTGAATCATGGCAATGCCACGGGTGCAGATGTGTGGAATTTTGCCCAAGCGATTATTGCCTCGGTACAGGATAAGTTTGGGATTACCTTAGAGGCGGAACCACGAGTCATTCGCTAGGAACGGAAATAGGTTCATTCCCGCTGTAACCATTGCTCGACGACCTTGAGCAGTTCCTCTTGTTTAACAGGTTTTGCTAAATAATCATCCATACCCATTTTTAGGCAGCGCTCGCGATCGCCTTTGAGCGCATTGGCGGTCATGGCAATCACTGGAATATGCTGCTTGAGTATGCCTTCTTTTTGCCATTTGCGGATGTAGCGGGTAGCCGTGTAACCATCCATTTCCGGCATATTAATATCCATCAACACGAGTTTATAGGGGCGGTTACGTAGGGATTTCAGTGCTAATTTACCCGTGGTGACGTGATCGACTGGAATATTGAGTTTTTCCAACATCGTGACCGCAATTAGGGCATTAACGGGGTTGTCTTCCGCTAACAAAATCGCTGGCTCGACCGATGCTACGGATTTCAAGACGATATTGGGGAAAGGTAGTGTGGTGGATGGCGTCGGTTTGGGCTGATCATTGAGCGCGTGCCGCCGCATGGTATCCAGCAATACATCCCGCAAGGTGATGGAACGCACCGGTTTGGTAACGGCAGCTTGCACGCCCGCTTGTTGTTGTTTTTCGAGTGAAATGCCGTAAGAGGTGAGCATGACAATCGGGGTTTGGGCGTGGCGGTTATCAGTGCGGATGGTTTTTGCTAGGGCGATGCCATCCATTTGCGGCATAAACCAGTCGAGCAGCATTAAGTCGATCGGTTTTTGCTGGGTGATGGATTCTTCGAGTTTGTGCAAGGCATCATGCCCATTGCTGACGATAATGGCTTCGGCTTTCCAGGCTTGCAGGTAGTTTTCCAGAATCCGCCGGTTGGTTTCATTATCGTCCACGACCAGAATCCGGCGACCTTCTAAGTGGTGGCTGGTGTTATCCCATGCATGATTTTCGGTGACGGGGAAAGCGATTTCAAACCAGAAGGTTGTACCCTGACCGGGAACGCTTTCCAGCCCAATGCACCCCCCCATCATTTCGGCAAACTCACGTACAATGGTTAACCCCAAACCTGTGCCGCCGTAACGCCGGTTAATGGAGGCATCAACTTGCACAAACGATTCAAACACACTTTTTTGCATGGCAAGGGGAATGCCGATGCCGGTATCGCGGACTTCAAAGCGTAACACGGCTTTGTCATCACGGATTTCCAGTAGTTCCAAGCCGGTATACACTTCGCCGCGTTCGGTAAATTTGACGGCATTGCCAACTAGGTTCATGAGCATTTGCCGTAAGCGGGCGGGGTCGCCTTTGACGCGCTCAGGAATGTTTTCGGGAATGTAACACTGAACTTCGAGATTTTTTTCCTGCGCCATCGTCGACATAATGCCGCTGATGTTTTCCACCAATTCACGCGGGGAAAACTCGATAATTTCCAGCTCAATACCACCGGCTTTGAGTTTGGAAAAGTCCAAAATATTGTTAATCACATCCAGCATAACTTCGCAGGAGGCATACGCAGTATCGACGAATAATTTCTGACGCGCATCTAGCGTCGTGTCTTTCACGATTTCCAAGGAACCCAAAATACCGTGTATCGGGGTGCGCAGTTCGTGGCTCATATTCGCCATGAAGCGGGTTTTTTGTTCGGATTTGTGTAAGGCTTCGATACGTTGTTCGGTTTCCGTTTTGAGGTCGTCGTACAATTTGCGCATTTCCTGCGACGATACTTCCAGTGAGCGTTCTAATAAATATTGCGCGTCACTCGTGCCGGTGTACGAGAGGTCAATTTGGTGCAGAAAGTTCTGCCATTTGTTTTGGTCGTCCGGCAAACCATGTTCGAGTAGGCCGCTGCGCTTTAATTGTTTTTGTAAGCGCTTATGCAGGGGTTTAACTTCCTTCATACATCACCGTTAAGGTCATGGTTTCGTTGTGCAGACAGCAAGACCCACCGAGTGCAGTGGGTGCTAATTCACCGTAGGAGTAAAACCCAAGCTGTTGACTACCGGCTGGAAGGTTTTCGAGCGTGGTTTCCAATTCTTGGTCAGCATCATCGCCCATGACGAGTTTGCGCCCAGAGCAACTGATGGTTAGCGCGAATACCGGCGTCTTGGGCGGTAGACGATCCGCTAGGCTACGTGATGCTATTTCTGCACCATCCAGCAAATTATCAAAACTGCCATACATCAATTGTGTGCTATAGCCTTGTGGAATATCGGCTACAAACCCCAAGCTGTCATCCGCTTCATTGATGGATACCACGGTACGTACCATGTAGTGATCTTTGGTTTGGTTCCAGATAGCCAAAGGGAAGTGTAAGGCGGTAGCGGGTAAGTTAGCAGCGTGTTCCCCAAGGTATTCTTTATAGAGTTGTAGGGCAGGGCGACCATCAATTTCATACAGGGTCTTGCCTGCTGAACGGGTAATGATGCGTTCAGGGCCAAAAGGCTTGAAGCCGTCGCGGGCGTAGCTGGTAAAAACCAGTTCTTTTCCATAAAAACCAACGCCGGAAACACGTCGTGAAGCTGCTTGTCCTTGGTGAAATATCCACGTAGAGGCAAATTGCATCTTGTCACTGGCTAAACCGCCGACGATGGTAACGTTGCTTTCATTAACAACCGACGCTAAGCCACTAATTAATTCACTGCCATTGGTGTTCAGGCCATCGGTTAGAATAAGAATCCCTTTAAGATCAGGTCTATTGAGGGACTTGGCAATTTGTTCACCGGCTTGAAAGGAATGGTCTGAATGCACCAGTTCCGCACTGGTAAAGGCTAAGTGGGTTTTTTTAAAACGAATAATGCCTACCACTAAGGCATTTTCCAGTAAATGCTCATTGAAAATACCAGCAACAGTGGAGCAGCCTGTGATCACTGCTTGCGGATAGTGAGCATGTAATTGTTCTATAGCGCTTTGATATTGCTTGCTATCGGGGGGGCTGAATATCAACACCAAGGTCTGGGGCGAATCAACATCCGGTAAGGGTTTATGCCACCCTGTTGCCTGTGTAAAAAAGCTTAGCGTCACTTGCACGGTTGTTTCCCCCGAATGTGCGTCGTCATTATTTTGATAGATTTTATTTGTTCAAAATAATATCACGAGATGACCCTTGATGGTTCTACCATTTGTCGGAACAGTTGAACCTGCGTAAGGCTGTGGCTATACTTTCACAATCATCTCTTTATGGAATTCTCAGTCTTCTTGACTACTACAACCACTGCTGCAACGGAAAGTGACAGGCACACCGTTCAATTTGAGCTTGAACCTGCAAATACTGAGCGTTTAATGAACTTGTGTGGTCAATTCGACCAGCACTTGCGTCAATTAGAGCATCGCTTGGGCGTTGAACTGAGCAATCGCGGTAATTTGTTCCAGATTACCGGAACGCCGCTGACTACACAGTTAACCATCAATCTACTACATGACCTTTATCGCGAGACGGCGGAAACTGTTCTTAGCCCGGAAAGCATTCATCTGTTCCTGCAAGAAGCCAATCTCGACAAGGTGCAAGCCAATACTGGCGACGATGTGCGCATCCGCACCAAGCGCGGTTACATTAAACCCAAAGGTTTGGCGCAAAGTCAGTATATTCAAAATATCCGCACCCACGATGTTACGTTTGGCATCGGTCCCGCCGGTACGGGTAAGACTTGGCTGGCAGTTGCCTGTGCGGTCGAAGCCTTGGAACGTGATGAGGTGCGGCGTTTGGTGCTGGTGCGCCCGGCGGTGGAAGCAGGGGAGCGACTAGGTTTCTTGCCCGGTGACTTGTCGCAAAAAATCGACCCGTATTTACGCCCGATGTATGACGCTTTGTACGAAATGTTGGGGGTCGAAAAAGTCAATAAGCTGATTGAGCGCAATGTCATTGAAGTCGCACCCTTGGCTTATATGCGTGGGCGTACCTTGAATGATGCGTTTATTTTGCTGGATGAAGCGCAAAACACCACCACAGAACAGATGAAAATGTTTCTGACCCGCTTGGGGTTTGGCTCTTCTGCCGTGATCACGGGTGATATTACCCAGATTGACTTGCCGCGCCATCAAACCTCCGGTTTGCGCCAAGCGGCGGAAATTCTGGAGGGTGTCAAAGGCATCAGCTTTAACTGGTTTAGCGGGCGTGATGTGGTGCGGCACAAGCTGGTGCAAAAAATTGTGGCGGCGTATGAAGGTTTTGAGCGGGAGCGTAGCGCATGAGCCTAGAACTCGATATTCAAAACCCAGAAGCTTACACAACCATTCCTGCTGAAGCGGATTTATTGTGTTGGGCGCAAGCCGCATGGTCGGCAGATGCAGAAGCCGGTGTGGTCGTGCGTATTGTTAATGAAGCCGAAAGTCAGGAACTTAACCGCGCTTATCGCGGCAAAGATTACCCGACCAATGTATTGTCGTTTCCTTACGATGTGCCGCCAATTCCAGAGGATGACGATGACATTGAATACCTTGGCGATCTGGTTATTTGCCTGCCTGTGGTCGAACGTGAAGCCGCTGCACAGGGCAAAACCGCGACCCAACATTGGGCGCATTTATTGATACACGGTTTATTGCATTTACAAGGTTATGACCATATAACAGACACCGAAGCTGAGGAGATGGAGGGCTTAGAAACCACCATCCTTAGCAAACTTGGCTTTCCTGACCCTTATCACTAACTCACAGAGGAACAATGAAAACTGACATAGGTGATTCGCGACCTCGACCGCGATGGAAACAATGGTTAATCAATAAACTCGATCTTACTTCCCAAAGCCGGGAAGATTTGATAGACGATCTACAACGGGCTAACGAAAAAAACCTCCTGCCGGGTGAAACGGTGGGGATGTTGCAAGGGGTATTGGAATTTGGTGCGCTCCAAGTACGCGACATCATGGTTCCACGTTCACAAATCAACTTTATCTACCACGAAGATAATTTCACTGAAATTCTTGCCCGCATTGCTGAAACTGAACACTCACGCTATCCCGTAGTGGATGAAGATCGTGATGATTTGGTTGGGGTATTGCTGGCAAAAGACTTGCTCAAATACAGCGGGCGCGAGGCAGATTTCAAAATTGATGACATTATCCGCCCCGCTTTAATTGTCCCCGAAAGCCAGCGTTTGAACCGCTTGCTGACCGAATTCCGTAAAACCCGCAACCACATGGCGGTAGTCATCGACGAATACGCGGGTATTTCCGGCTTGGTAACGTTTGAAGACGTGCTGGAACAGATTGTCGGGGACATCGACGATGAGCACGATGATGAGGAAGACGTTTCTACCAGTATCCAGCGGCAAGACGATGGGCGTTTCATTGTGGAAGCCATGACGCCGATTGATGAATTCAACGAAATCGTGGGAACGGCATTCGATACCGAGGAATTCGATACGATTGCGGGAATTGTGATCCATGAATTGGGTAAAATCCCGCGTCAAGGCGAAGAAGTGGTGTTAATGGGCTGGCTGTTCCGGGTATTGCGCAGCGATTTGCGGCGTATTTTGTTGCTGGAAGTGCTGCCCCACACGGAAAATTCATGTTCTGAGGAAGTGCCTGCGTTATAATCCGCTCACATTTTGCTGTGCTGGATATTCCCATAATGCTGTCATTTCGTAATTCTAGTCATTCCCTTTCAAAAGTTGACTACCTGCTGGCGTTGCTGGCAGGTTTATCTATCGCTTTGGCGTTTGCGCCTATCGAATGGCGTGCGTTTGCATTTTTTGCGCCTGCCGTATTGTTCTGGCTGAATCTCAAGCCGATACCAACCAAGCAACGCTTGTGGTTGGCGTGGGTATTTGGAGTGGGGGTGTTTGCCGGTGGTGCGCACTGGATTTATGTCAGTATCCACTTTTTCGGCGGGGCAAACTCCTTCATTGCAGCCTTGATGGTGGCAATTTTTGTGGTGCTCATGGCGCTATTTTTACTAGTGTTTGGCTGGTTAGCGGGGTATGTTGCACATTTGCCACAAGCGGTGCGTTTATTGGTGGCATTTCCAGCGATTTGGGTATTGACCGAATGGTTTCGCGGTTGGTTTCTGACGGGGTTTCCTTGGTTACAATTGGGTAGCAGTCAAATTGATACGTGGCTGGCACATTATGCCCCCATCACTGGGGTGTTAGGGGTCAGTTGGCTGGTGGCTTTGGGGGCGGGTGTGTTGGTATTGCTGGTGTTGGGAACTCAGCGTGAACGTATTATTGCCGGTGTATTGGCGTTGGTGACGGTAGCCGGTGGGTTTGGATTGGGGCAGGTGCGTTGGACAGAACCTGCCAGAGAGCCGTTATATGTCAGTATGTTGCAAGGTAATGTTGATCAATTGACCAAGTGGTCACGCGAATTTCGCAATGACAATATCCAAGCCTATTTGGATTTAATGGATGGGGATAAGTACCCGAACGTCGAATCCTCCCACGTGGTGATTTGGCCGGAAACGGCGCTCGCCGATTTTTTCCCGCAATCCTTGGATGTGATGTTACCGTTACAAGATTGGGCGCGTGAGGCGAAGGCAGATTTATTGGTTGGTGGCTTTCATGTGAATCGTGATACCGAAGCGGTGTACAACGCGATTATGGCGGTGGGTGGTGAGCGTGATGTGGAAGTTTCCATCAATACGGGTGAGCATGTGTACGCCAAGCAACACCTAGTGCCGTTCAGCGAATACATTCCCTTGTTGAATTACTTGCGCTTTTTGGAACATATCGTCAAATTGCCGGTGGGCAATATAACGGCGTGGGAAGGCACCAATACCCTTACGGTGGCAGGTCAGCCGATGCGCATGTCGGTGTGTTACGAAGATGCGTTTGCGGAAGAAATGATTGCCGGATTGCCGGAAGCGACCATGTTGGTGAACGTTAGCAATGATGGCTGGTTTACCGGCTCAATTGAACCGGCACAACACGCCGAAATTGCACGGATGAGGGCATTAGAAACCGGGCGCTATTTGTTACGGGCTACCAATAATGGGGTTAGCGCGATTATTGATGAAAAGGGCAAAGTAACTGCCACGGCTGAGCCGCGTATTGCTACGGTAATCAGTGGGTATGCCACACCGATGCAAGGGGCAACCCCTTATGTGCGGGTTGGCAATTGGCTGATTATTCCATTGATGTTTATACTGTTGGGTGTTCCGTTGCTATTCTTGCGCGGCAGATTTTATTAAAAGAGGAACACCGATGCTAACAACTACTCTTGCGCGTGCTTTGGCGGGCGTTACTTTATGCACTGCTGTCATGCTCAGTTTGCCCGCTCAGGCGGGAAAAACCTTGGATACCATCAAATCCCGCGATCAATTGGTGTGTGGTGTGAACGTGGCACTGGCGGGTTTTTCCGCTTCCGATAGCGAAGGCAAGTGGAGTGGGATGGATGTGGATTATTGCAAAGCACTGGCAGCAGCGGTGTTGGGCGATGCCAGCAAGGTGAAATACGTGCCGTTGAACGCACAACAGCGTTTTACCGCCTTACAATCCGGAGAAATTGACATTTTATCACGCAATACGACTTGGACATTGACCCGTGATGCGTCGTTGGGGGCAAACTTTGTCGGCACGATCTATTACGACGGGCAAGGTTTCATGGTGAAAAAAGACCTGAAAGTTGCCAGTGCCAAGGAACTCGATGGGGCAACTGTCTGTGTCCAATCCGGCACGACCACCGAAAAAAACCTGACCGATTTTGCACGAGCCAATAAATTGGATATTAAACCGCTGGTGTTTGAAAAGAATGAAGCTGCCACGGGGGCTTACCACAGCGGGCGTTGCGAGGCGTATACCACGGATGCATCAGGCTTGGCAGCGGAGCGCACCATTGCGAAAAATCCTGACGAACACCTGATTTTGCCCGAAATTATTTCCAAAGAACCATTGGGGCCGTTGGTGCGGCGTGGTGATGACGAGTTCTTTGCCATCAGCAAGTGGGTGTTGAACGCATTGATCGAAGGCGAAGAATACGGGCTTACCCAAACCAATTTGGATGAAAAGAAAACCAGCGATGATCCGAATATCCAGCGTATTCTTGGCACGGCTGAAGACATGGGTACGTTGCTGGGGTTGGATAAAGACTGGGCGTACCGTACCTTGAAAGCGACTGGCAATTACGGCGAAATTTTCGAGCGCAATGTCGGTAAAGATTCCCCACTGAAACTGGAACGTGGCTTGAATAAGCTGTGGAATCAGGGCGGGATTTTGTACGCACCACCGATTCGTTAATGCTGATGGAACAATTATCCCTCGTCGAACCCGTTTGCAGTGTTCAATTGCAATACGCACACGCTAATGGTCGTTTGTATCAGGGCGATTCGTTGGCGTGGTTGGCTTCGTTGGATGAAGCAAGTGTGGATCTGGTGTTTGCCGATCCACCTTACAATATCAAAAAAGCGGATTGGGATAACTTTGACAGCCAAGAACATTATATTGCTTGGTCAATGCAATGGATTAAGCAAGCCTCGCGGGTATTAAAGCCCACAGGGTCGTTATATATATGTGGCTTTTCAGAGATTCTGGCGGATTTAAAACACCCTGCCTCGCGCTATTTTAAGCATTGCCGTTGGTTGATTTGGCACTACAAAAACAAAGCGAATTTAGGCAGTGATTGGGGGCGTTCGCATGAAAGTATCATGCACTTTCGCAAGTCTGAAGCCTCTAAATTAAATATTGATGATGTGCGGATTCCGTATGGGGCGCATACCTTGAAATACCCTTCTCATCCACAAGCCGAAACCAGTGCTTACGGTAAAGGTGCAAACAAGCCGCGTGATAATTGGCAGCCACACCCGAAAGGTGCAAAGCCCAAAGACGTGATAGACATTCCGACGACTTGCAATGGTATGGGCGAGAAAACACCACACCCAACGCAAAAACCGGAAGAATTAGTACGTAAATTTGTATTGGCTTCCTCGAATGAGGGGGATTTGGTTATCGACCCGTTTTCAGGTTCAGGTACAACCGCAGTGGTGGCGGAGCAGCTCAATCGCCGTTGGATGGCGTGTGATCTTGATGCACAATACAACCGCTGGGCAATTGAGCGGCTTGAAAACGTGCGCCGTATGACGAAAGACGAATGGATAGCGCATGACCGCAAAACAGCAGAGCGCAGGGAATCCATCCGATGAGCTTTGCTGACTTACTGAATCATGCCACGGATAAAGACCGTTTCCATACAATCGCAGATTACATGGCGTTTTGCGCCTGTTATTTGGAATATATCCAAAATAATTTGCAAGCCCGTATTGTGTCGCAGAATGAAAGCCATTATCAGTTTTTCCAGTATCGGGAAGAAGGTGGTTTCAATATCACCCGTCCACTGAATTCACGTTTGATGTACGATGCGGAAGGTTTTTCTCAGGCAGCATCACGATTTATTGCAACCCTTGAACAATTGCGGGATGGTCAGCAGCCTGCTGATGATTGTCGGCAAAACCTGATTCGCACGATTTATACTTTGCAACAAGCCATTGGTGCGGCACTGGATGGATTACCAGCAGGAAAATCTAATCAAGCCCGCAAGGTTAATGGCGATTTATTTGAACGTCTGATTCGTCTATTGATTGTATCACTCAACGTCGATTGTGTATCAGGAACAATGCAAGTACCCGTCAACGATGCGGATGGCACGGAGCTATTCAAATCCAGCTACCAGCATGACTTGTTGCTCAGCAAACATGATGAATTAAAAATTATTGGTTTGGTGAAAACTTCCAGCAAAGACCGTATTGATAAGGTTTTCATGGATAAGTTTTTGTATAACCGCCTGACGGATACGGCATTGCCGCATATCGCCATTTTCCTAAACGATGTGCAACGCAAGAAAACCAAGCGGGAGAATGAATACGGGGTAAGTGCTACTTTTCTTCCTGGTCATTTTAAAGCCTACACGGTCAAGCTGAATCCACTTGACGGGGTGTATTACTGTGATATTCGCCCGAATATGCAGGAAGATGCTTTGCTGTCGCAACATATTAAAACCATTGACCATTTCTTTTATTCTAACTTGTGGACGTTGCTAGATAAGCATGGGCAAAGCCTTGAAAAAATTGCGATTGACCCGCAGAAAAATAGGGATGTAGCATGATGACCCTCTGGCGCAACCAAAAAATACGCGGTTGGCTCTACCAGTTTGCCGCGTTGTTGCTAGTGGCGTTGTGCATTGCCATTCTTGCCGACAATACGCTGGAAAACATGCGTACCCGTGGTATCCAAAGCGGTTTCGGTTTCCTCGCACAACCTGCCGGATTTGACATTAGTGAAAGCCTGTTTGGGTTTGAATCGACACAACCTTATTGGAAAGCTTTCCTAACCGGCTTGGGTAATACCCTAAAAGTTGCCCTCATTGGCATTATTCTCACCACTATCCTCGGCGTATTGCTGGGGGTAGGGCGCTTTTCCCAGAATATCCTGATTCGGGGTTTGTGCCTAACGTATGTGGAAATCTTCCGCAATATCCCGCTGTTGTTGCAATTGCTGCTGTGGTATCTGCTGTTGGTTGAGTTTTTGCCGACTGCACGCGAAGCTGAACCTTTTCTCGGCATGTTTCTCACCAAAGCAGGCTTAACCTTGCCCTGGTTTGGGGATATGCCGGTTAAAGCCGGGTTTGGTATTAAAGGTGGCATTAATGTTTCGCCGGAATTTCTGGCCTTGTTGTTGGGACTGGTGATTTATACCGCGTCATATATTGCGGAAATTGTGCGCAGTGGCATTGCTTCCGTGCCGCGTGGGCAGCATGAAGCTGCAATGGCGCTGGGCTTGAGTCGGGGGCAAGCCATGCGTTTGATTCAGTTGCCGCAAGCATTGCGGGTGATTATTCCGCCGTTGACCAATCAGTATTTGAATCTGACCAAAAACTCTTCGCTCGCAGTGGCGGTGGGCTACCCGGATCTGGTGTCGATTGCGAATACCTCGATCAATCAGACGGGGCGGGCGGTGGAGTGTATCACGGTGATTATGGCGGTTTACCTGACGCTTTCGTTGCTCACATCAGTATTCATGAATGCTTACAATCGCCGTGCGGCGCTTAAGGAGCGTTAGGCAATGGCATGGTTACGCGCCAATTTGTTTAATAATACGTTTAACAGTGCGGTAACGCTGCTATTGGGAATGCTGTTGGTCTACGCGGTTTCGCACCTGTGGGGTTGGGGCATCCATCATGCGGTGTGGGCAGCCGATGCGGCGCAGTGCAATACGGCGCGTGGCACCGGCGCGTGTTGGGGTGTGGTCACAGAAAAGTATCGCGTGATTATTTTCGGGCGTTACCCATTTGAGGAACAGTGGCGACCGCTCGCGGCAACTTTGTTGCTGATGGCATTATTGCTGGCAAGCTGTATGCGGATGTTTTGGAAACCTTGGTTGGCGGCGTTGTGGCTGGGGGTGTTAGCGGTATTTTTCATTTTGATGCACGGCGGTGTTTTCGGTTTGCGCGTGGTGACAACCGATCAGTGGGGTGGTTTGCCGTTGACCATTTTGCTGGCTTCGTTGTCGGTAGTGGGGGCTTTTCCGCTGGCGGTGTTGTTGGCGTTAGGGCGACTGTCTGATCTGCCCGTGATTCGTAGCTTGTGTACGGTTTACGTGGAACTGATCCGGGGTGTGCCGCTGATTTCGGTGTTGTTCATGGCGTCGTTCCTGTTCCCGCTGTTTATGCCGGAAGGTTTCTCGATTGATGTGCTGCTGCGGGTGTTGGTGGCAATGATCCTGTTTGCAGCGGCGTACCTAGCGGAAGTGATTCGCGGTGGTTTACAGGCTATTCCGCGTGGGCAATATGAAGCGGCGGCATCCTTGGGGCTGACTTATTGGCAGATGCAGCGCAAAATTATTTTGCCGCAAGCCTTGGCAACTGTCGTGCCGGGCATCATGAACAACTTCATTTCCACCTTCAAAGATACCTCGTTGGTGACGATTGTGAGCTTGTACGAACTGACTGGCTCGCTGGATCTCGCCGTGAACAGTGACCCGAACTGGATGCCGTACAAGCTGGAAGGTTATCTGTTTATCGCTGCGATTTATTTTGTGTTTTGTTTCAGCTTGTCACGCTATAGCCAATGGGTGGAACGGCAGGTGAACCGGGGGAAGGTGCATTAAATGTCCGATTACATGATCGAGTTCGCCAAAGTCAACAAATGGTATGGCAACCACTTCCACGTACTGCGCGATATTGACTTGCAGGTACGCAAGGGTGAACGCATCGTCATTTGCGGTCCATCCGGTTCGGGCAAATCTACCCTGATCCGCTGCATCAACCGCTTAGAGGTTCACCAGCAAGGCAAGCTGATGGTGGACGGTCTGGAACTCAGCGATGACGTGAAAGTGTTGCACGAAGTGCGCCGCAAGGTTGGTATGGTATTCCAGCAATTCAATCTGTTTCCGCATTTAACCGTGCTGGAAAACCTCACGCTTGCGCCGATTCAGGTCAATAAACTGTCCAAAGCCGATGCGGAAGAGCGGGCAATGGTGCAACTACAACGTGTACAAATTGCCGAACAAGCCCACAAATACCCGCTGCAACTCTCCGGCGGGCAGCAACAGCGTGTCGCCATTGCCCGAACTTTATGTCTGACCCCGCAAGTATTGCTGTTCGATGAACCCACCTCTGCCCTTGACCCTGAAATGATCAAGGAAGTACTGGATGTGATGACCGAACTCGCCGAACAGGGCATTACCATGCTGTGTGTTACTCACGAAATGGGTTTTGCCAAATCGGTAGCGGATCGAGTGATCTTTATGGATGCAGGGCAAATCGTAGAAGAAAACAACCCGCACGATTTTTTCAATCGCCCGCGTAATGAACGCACACAGGCATTTTTAGCGAAAATATTGTCACATTAAACCCAATGTTTAGAAAAGCTAACCCATTGGTTTAGAAATTGTCGCTTGCTCACTGCACCGAAAACCCTTATTATTTGTTGCATTGCAGCATAGGTGATTCAGAAGACTCTCTCCTCCTCCTCCTAGCTTCTGGATCATTTGCAAGCGCCCACAGCGCACGGACATTGAGGGAATCTCTCCTCCTCCTCTCTCTCCTCGTGTTCTTGCTGTGGGCGTATCTTTCTAATTCTGCTTACTGCAAGCAAGCCAGTAATGACAGTGTGATTCTAGCGGTCGCCCCCCATAAGATTTCCCCATCGTATTCCTGAAAGTACACAATTGGTATCGGTTTTGGCACATCGGTTAAGTGTCGGTAACGTATTTGGTGATGTTGCGGTTGTGCCAGCCAAGTTAACGGAATGGTGAAAGCACGGGCAACTTCCTGCGGGCTAAGTACCAGTTCATAAGGCCAGGGTACACGGGCAACGGTTGGCACAATCCGAAAGCGGCTTACGCTGTGGTGCGGGTTGAGTTGCCCCAAAATATCAACATCTTGTGGCAAAATACCGATTTCTTCGTGTGCTTCACGTAATGCGGTGGCGGTCAGGTCAACATCCTCCGGGTCACGTTTGCCTCCGGCAAAGGCGACCTGCCCACTGTGATAATCGCGCACGGATTCAGGGCGGCGGATAAACAGTAAGTGCCATGCATTGTCCATCCGCACAAACGGCACTAACACCCCGGCTTCGCGACACGCATCCAACACCACATCATGAGGTGTTGCGCTAGATTGTTGTAAACGCTGGCTAATGTCGCTTGCTGTCAGTTGGTCAATGCCGTTCATGGTGATGGCTGCATTAGGCACTGACTGAATACCCGCGCAGGCGGTGTGCAAATTGTTCCAATGCTGCAATGCCGGTTTTTTCTGCGTTACTGATCCATTCTTGCACTGCTTCCAGCCGTGCTTCTTGGCTCTGCGTGGTGCGTTCCCACAATTGATGCAGGCGTTGCTGGTAAAGATACACGGTTTGCAGGGCTTGGCTTTCGGCGAGCACGGCTTGGTGACGCAATTCTGATTTGGTCACGGGCTTGATGACTTGCTGGGCAAAGTTTGACAGCACTTGCAAGCGATTGCCGAGCACAGCGG
>CAYNNA010000009.1:0-45208 GCA_964398375.1 uncultured Thiothrix sp. | reverse complement strand
GTAAACCAGTGCTACCTTGTCGATAACGCCGCCTTCCGTCATTTCGTGGTAGAAGTCGTTCCCTTCACGAGTCCGTTCACCAACGCCCGCGAATACAGACAAACCACTGTGCTGTTTTGCGATGTTGTTGATCAACTCCATCAGCGTTACGGTTTTACCGACACCCGCACCACCGAACAGACCGATTTTACCACCCTTGGCGATAGGCATGATCAGGTCGATAACCTTGATGCCTGTTTCCAGAATGTCGATACCGGATGACAATTCATCATACGCAGGTGGCGCACGGTGGATTGGCATTTTCTTTTCGCAAACGACTTCGCCTGCGTTGTCTACCGGTTCACCCAGAACGTTCATCACACGTCCCAATGTACCCGGACCAACAGGCACAGAAATCGGTGCGCCTGTGTTTACTGCTTGCATACCACGCTTAAGGCCATCAGATGCCCCCATCGCGATGGTGCGTACAACGCCGTCGCCCAACTGCTGCTGGACTTCCAAGGTCAGACCTTGGTCGGCTACTGTTAACGCATCGTAGACCGCTGGCACAGCAGCGCGTGGGAATTCCACGTCGACAACCGCGCCGATGACTTGAACGATGTTTCCAGTACTCATTATTCAGTACCTCACTAAAATTTAAAATCCGTAACAGCCTTAGACAGCCGCAGCACCTGCAACAATCTCGGAAATTTCCTGAGTAATCGCTGCCTGACGCGCTTTGTTGTAGATCAGCTTCAAATCGCCAATCATTTTACCGGCGTTGTCGGAGGCGCTCTTCATCGCGACCATCCGCGCTGCCATTTCACAGGCAACGTTTTCAACAGCACCTTGGTAGATGAGTGATTCGATGTAACGCTGCATCAACGCATCAATGACTTCTTTCGACTCAGGTTCGTAGAGATAGTCCCAATGGTGCTTGATTGAATCCGTCGCGTCTGCCACCAACGGGATGAGCTGAGTCACCTGCGGGCGTTGCGTCATGCTGTTGACGAATTCATTCTCGACCAAGAACAGACGATCAATACGACCTTCCTCGTAAGCATCCAGCATCACCTTAATCGTGCCGATCATATCCGCCACTTTAGGCGCATCACCCATGTGGGTTTTCTGAGCGACAATCCCATAACGGCGGAAAGCCGCAGAAGCTTTTGCGCCGAAAACGCAGATGTCGACTTCGACATCCTGCTTTTTCCATTCAGCAATGCTCTGCAACGCTTTCTTGAACAGGTTGACGTTTAAACCACCACACAAGCCCCGGTCAGAAGACATGATGATATAGCCAACTCGTTTCACGGTTTCGCGTGTCTGGGTATAAGGGTGTTTGTACTCAAGATGACCATGAGCCACGTGACCAACCACTTGGCGCATTTTCTCAGCATAGGGGCGGCTGGCTTTCATCCGGTCTTGCGCACGGCGCATTTTGGATGCAGCCACCATTTCCATTGCCTTGGTGATCTTCTTGGTATTGCCGATACTCTTGATCTGGGTCAGTATTTCTTTACCAACTGCCATAGTAATGACCTCCCATTACCAAGTATTGGTCGACTTGAAAGTTTCCAGTGCTTTTTTCATTGCACCAGCAATCTCGTCGTTGAAATCACCTTTCTCGTTGATCTTGTCCAGCAGTTCCTTTTGAGAAGAGCGCAGGTAGCTCAGCATCGCAGCTTCAAAGTCCACGATTTTCTTCGCGTCTACGTCATCGAGGAAACCCTCGTTGGCAGCAAACAGGGAGAACGCCATTTCTGCGACGGACAGTGGAGAGAATTGCGGCTGTTTCATCAGTTCAGTAACGCGCTGACCACGAGCCAAAGACTTACGAGTGCCTTCGTCAAGGTCGGATGCGAACTGTGAGAACGCTGCCAATTCACGGTACTGCGCCAGTGCCAGACGTACACCACCACCGAGTTTCTTGATGATCTTGGTTTGGGCAGAACCACCGACACGCGATACCGACAGACCCGCATTGATCGCAGGGCGGATACCCGCGTTGAACAGGTCGCTTTCCAAGAAGATCTGACCGTCAGTGATCGAGATAACGTTGGTCGGAACGAAGGCAGAAACGTCACCACCTTGGGTTTCAATGATCGGCAGTGCGGTCAATGAACCGGTTTGACCTTTCACCTCACCTTTGGTGAACTCTTCCACGTAATCAGCGTTAACACGTGCCGCACGTTCCAGCAAACGGGAGTGCAGGTAGAAAACGTCACCGGGGTACGCTTCACGACCCGGCGGGCGGCGCAGCAACAGGGAAACTTGACGGTAAGCCCAAGCCTGCTTGGTCAAATCGTCATATACGATCAGGGCATCTTCGCCACGGTCACGGAAGTATTCACCCATGGTGCAACCCGCGTAAGGCGCGAGGTATTGCATGGAAGCCGGGTCAGCCGCTGTTGCCGCAACCACCGTGGTATATTCCAGTGCGCCATATTCTTCCAGTTTGCGCACTACGTTAGCGACGGAAGAAGCTTTTTGACCAACCGCAACGTAAATACATTTTACGTTTTTGCCTTTCTGGTTGATGATCGCATCAACAGCAACGGCTGTTTTACCGGTCTGGCGGTCGCCGATGATCAGTTCGCGCTGACCACGACCAATGGGAACCATGGAGTCCAGTGCTTTCACACCTGTTTGAACCGGTTGGTCAACGGATTTACGTTCGATAACGCCCGGTGCTACACGCTCGATAGGCGCGAAACCGTCGTTGTCGACCGGACCTTTACCATCAATCGGGTTGCCCAGTGCGTCAACGACACGCCCCAGCAAACCACGACCGTGAGGTACTTCCAAAATACGACCAGTACATTTTACGGTGTCGCCTTCAGTGATACCTTTGTAATCACCTAGGACAACCGCACCGACAGAATCGCGCTCCAGATTCAATGCCAGACCGTAAGAACCGTTAGAGAATTCAATCATCTCACCGGACATAACATCGCCCAGACCGTGCAGGCGAACGATACCATCCGTTACGGAGACAACCGTACCCTCAGTGCGAGCTTCAGCACCGGATTCAAAGCTGCTAATGCGCTTTTTAATCAGGTCACTGATTTCAGTTGGGTTAAGTTGCATATGCTATTCCTCAATGTTCGGCTGGGCTTAACGCGCCAACGCCGCCTTCATATCTTTGAGTCTGCTTTGGATTGAGCCATCAATCACCAAGTCACCAGCGCGAACAATTGCGCCACCCATCAGGGCTGGGTCAACTTTAGTGACGAGCTTAATCTCACGTCCCAAGCGTTTTTGGAGTGCCGCAGCAATGCTCTGCTGCTGGTCATCGCTCATTTTCTGTGCAGAAATAATTTCCGCTTCAATCGCGCCTTCCGCTTCCGCCTTCATTTGTTCAAAAATGACGGAAATTTCCGGTAACAATGAAAACCGATCATTCTCTGCCAGCGCCTTGAGCAGATTACGACCTTGATCGTCGAGTGCATCACCTGCAATCTCGGCGAACACGTCCGCTTTCTGTTCTTTGGTCATGCGAGGATGAGCCAACAAGGCAGATGAACCTTCAGCCGCGACCACCGCAGACATGGCTGCCAGTTGCGCTGACCATTCGGTCAGTTTCCCGGCTTCCTGCGCCATCTCAAACACCGCACGGGCATAAGGACGGGCAGCGGTTGTCAAATCAGACATGGTTCACCACCTTAAATTTGCGCAGCCAATTCATCCAATGCTTTGGCGTGAGCTTTGGCATCAATTTCCTTACCAAGAATTTTCTCCGCACCCGCGACTGCCAAAGCAGACACCTGGCTACGCAGACTTTCACGCGCACGTGACACTTCCTGTTCGATGTCGGCTTGTGCCGCAATTTTCACGCGGTTAGCTTCTTCGACAGCAGCATTCTTGGATTCGTCAACGATTTCCGCCGCACGCTTTTGCGCTTGGGCAACAATTTCAGCCGCTTCGGCTTTGGCTTTTTTCAGCTCATCCAGTGCGTGCTTACGAGCCAATTCCTCTTCGTGCTTGCCTTTTTCAGCAGCGGCAAGGCCATCAGCGATACGCGCTTTACGGTCTTCCAGCACTTTCAGCATCGGTTCCCACAGCACACTCTTGACGAACCAGATCAGGATCGAAAAAACGATCATCTGTCCAATCAGGGTTGCAGTTACGTTCATGTTAACCTCCGAATGTTAGTAACAACGTTTAACAATCGGGAAATTAACCAGCACCCATTGCAGCTTTAGCAGCACCGATGAACGGGTTAGCAAAGATGAACCACATGGAGATACCCAGAACGATCATTGGGAATGCTTCCATCAAGCCGCCAGTGAACAACATTTGACCGGTCAATTGCGCACGCATCTCAGGTTGACGAGCGATGCCTTCGATAAATTTAGAACAGATCATACCCCAGCCCAGTGCTGAACCCAGACCAGCAGCAGCCAAGATAATGCCAACGCCTACAGCCGTGTAGGAATAGATCATTGCAACAGTATTTGCATCCATTGTAGAAGTCTCCGAAAAGTTAAAAGTTAAAAAGTAAAGTCAAAAAATCTTAATGGTGTTCATGGCTCTGGCTGGCTAACCCCAAGTACACAATGGTCAGCAGCATAAAGATAAACGCCTGCAATGGTACAACCAACATGTGGAAGATTGCCCATAACGTACCCAATGCAACTTGTGCAGGCATTGCCCAAACTGAGAACGCTAACAGTGCAATCAACAGGAACAACAGTTCACCCGCGAACATGTTTCCGAACAAACGCAGACCGAGACTGACAGGCTTCGCAATCTCTTCGATCAAGGTCATAAGGAAGTTAATTGGTGCGAGAATGATCTTAACGATCACATTTTTGGCAGAAAACGGATGAAAAAAGAAGGAAGTCAAATAGCCGACCAAACCTTTACTTTTGATATTGTAGAAAATAATCAAGCCGAAGACGCTCAATGCCAAACCAAAAGTGGTATCCAAGTTGGTAGTTGGGACAACTTTCAAATAAACGTGGTGCGGATCAGCACCAAACAAACTGGCAATGCCGCCCGCCAACGCAGGTAACAAGTCGACGGGGATAAGATCCATCGCGTTCATCAACAGCACCCAGACAAAAATTGTCAGTGCCAGCGGCCCGACCAGACGATCAGCATTCGGAAAAACATCCTTGACCTGTTGGTTAACAAACTCAACCAAGGTTTCAGCGAAATTTTGCGCCCCTGTGGGCGTATCAGGATTCAGATTTTTACCGACTTTCCAAGCAAAGTAAGCAAACAAACCTGCGAGTAGCGTACTAAACAACAAAACATCGACATGCAACACGCTGAAGTCAACAATTTTGACTTTCTCACCGTGCTCAACGCCAACACTCCAGTTGGTCAGATGGTGCTGGATATACTCGACAGGATTTGAGATTGCTGGCGCATTAGAATCGCTCACAATTCACCCCGTACACTAAAGTTAAAAAACCGTTGGCTGGCATCACCCGACTTGGCGGGTTCCCATCAGCATGTAAGCCAGTTGCGACACCATAAACGTGCCTAACAAAGGAACGGGGGACAACTTCAAGTAGCCCAAACCCAACCCTAACGCAACTAACACAAATACAAATCGTTGTACCACACCAAGATACAAAGCGCTCACGCTTTGCTGTGGACTGATTTTTGCTATCTCATCCGCCTGAGCCACACGCCGTGACAATAACAAGGTATTAGCGAGTGCAATCGCACCACCGTAAAATGCAGGCAACAGAGCTGAATCACCTTGATACGACCAAGATACGGCAACACCGCCCAGCATCAGGATGAATTGAATAATAAGTATGCTTCGCATCTGCTCCTCTGGAGGAGGTCAAATTATAACCTGCTCTCGTCTAAATTCCGGTGCAGTATAAACACATACTAATATACGGTCAACTACTAGGGCTTACCCTGACCACATCGGGGAATAGCGAGGCATTATATATCCCTTTCGGCATATCCCGCTACAACAAAATGCCCTATATTTTGTCTACAAAGTTTAATAATGATAGCGGCTTATCTTTAGGAGAGAATTTCATGCGCACAAACCCACATTTCACGACAAAGTGCCTGCTTGCCGTCATACTATGGATGGTATCACTGACACCAACAGCATTTGCCGAAGCAACCATACCTGAAGCGCTCGACTTTCAAGCATTGCAACAAGAAATGCAAAGCAAGGGACTGCCGTTGCTGTTAGCTGTTCGCGCTGATTACTGCGGATTTTGCCGACGGCTCGAAACCGAACACTTGGAACCCATGCTACGCAGCGGTGAATACGATTCACGGATTTTGATCCGTCGGTTTAATTTAGGCAGCGAGCAAACGGTTGTCGATTTCACTGGTGAGCGAATGGCGGCTGATGAGTTTGCAGCACGGCATCAAGCATCATTAACCCCGACACTGTTGTTTTTGGACGCGCAAGGTAAAGAAGTAACGGAACGCCTACTTGGTTACAATAGCCCAGACTTTTACGGTGCTTACCTAGAGGAAGCGATTACCAAAGCACAACGTGCACTCCACTAATCGCAAAAAATAGGGGCGTGATGCGCTCACGCCCCAAACAGGAGAAATTAAGAAATTAACGGTTGCGCACAAAGCGACGCACTTCAGCCAGATGACGGCGGCTCACTTCCAGTTGGTCATTGACGTTATCCAGCACAATCTGGGTACGCCCAACAGAAGACTTGGACAGCCCCGCAATCGCACTTTTAGAGACCAGTGCATTGCGATGGATACGGATAAAACGATCCGCCAAGTCCGTTTCCAGTGACTTCAGCGATTCCTCAATAATGACCTCGCCCTTTTTATGACGCACGGTCACGTATTTTTGATCGGCTTGGAAATACACCACATCCTCAATCGGAATCAACTCAAGGTTCCCCCGCATCCGCGCACAAATATGCTTACGTGACAACAGATTGCGCCCCTCGCGGTTTTCCAGTGCCTCCATACGTTGTGCACGGTTGAGTGAACGGGCTTGTTCCAGACTTTGTAATAATTGTTCTTGTCTAATAGGCTTCATAAGATACCCTGTTGCTTTTGTTGAAAATGCTTCTAAAGCATACTCACCATACGCTGTGGTGAATATGACGGCTGGTGGGCTATCCATGCCCGAAATATGCCGCGCCGCTTCCAACCCATCCATACCTGGCATGGAAATATCCATGAGCACGATGTCAGGTTGATAACGTTCGGTCATAATCACTGCATCCACCCCGTTTTCGGCTTCTGCAAAAACTGTATAATCGACTTGACTTGCTAATAACCCTTTAATGCGGGCACGGGCATACTCTTCATCGTCGACGACTAAAACTTTCAATGTCATAATTTTCTACTCCTTGGGGATGGAAAAGGAAACCCGGTATTGTTGTACGTTTTTCTGGATTTTCAGGTTGGCACGGTCGCCATAAGCAAGATGCAAACGCTTCACCATATTTTCCTGGGCAATGTGATTCCCTTTGGTATGGGTGCTCATACCAGAGGGTGGCAATGGATTCGTCACACTGACATCCAGCCGATCACCTGCATCGTAAAGACTGAGCGTCACCAAACCACCATCTTGACGCGGCTGCACACCGTGATAAACGGCATTTTCCACCAAGGGCTGCAATAAAAACGGCGGAATATCCATATCCAAGGGCAAACTGTTTTGATCCATATCGAGCTTGATGTGCAACCGTTTTTCACCTAAGCGCAAACTTTCCATACGCAAATACGCCAGTGTCAACTCTAACTCTTCTTTGAGTTCAATCCGCGACCGCTTGTCGAGTGTAAGGCGCATAATATCGGCTAAGTCCAATAACGCCGCCTCCGCCTTGTTCGGATCAATATGCACTAGGTGCGCAATGGTATTCAGACTATTGAATAAAAAATGCGGACGCATCCGTGCTTGCAAGGCATCGTACTTGGCTGCGGAATCGGCCTCGACCGTTTCCTCCCACTGCCCGTGGATATAAAAGTACCGCAACAGCACCACGGTAATGAGCAGGCTGATGACCAAATTTTTAAATACAAACAAGATGCTGCCCAGCGCGTCATTATTGCCAGACATCAACAAGCCCAGCACGGAAGCCAGCAAGGTAAAACCAGCAATGGTAGCCAGTACAATCACAGAGGCGTGAAAAACCGTTGGTTTTGTCAAAAAACGGCTCACGAAGCACAGGGTAAAAATGGAAGCCAGCGTCACCCACAGCACAAACAGCGAGTGCAGCCCTAAACTGACAAAAAAGCCGCGCAAATCCGTTGCCACTACCAAAGCCAGCACCATAGCCAGCAATTCGGCAGCCAACACAGCACGCAACAACGCCTGAGGAGCACAAAGATTGGGCAGATAACTTAAGGTTTTTCCATTGAATGATGGCATTTTTTGCTCTCAAATCAGGCACACCACGCACAACAAGGTTGTTGCAACGCTTCATCCCGACCCAGTTATAGTGTTTATATTTTTTATAATTCCCTGACCTGCCGTAGCAGGTTGAGCATTTCCTTGTATACTACGTGGCAACCAACGTTGCACGAAATACCACATCAAGAATTGCGTTTTTCATTCTTCCACAATGTGATAATGTTTGGCAACTTTTTTTAGCAACCTGATGAAAATTCAACATTAACTCATGAACCAACAACCATCAGACAACGCCAAGGACAAACCTTGGGGCGGACGCTTCAGCGAATCTACCGATGCCTTCGTTGAAGCCTTCACTGCATCCATTCCCTTTGATAAGCGCCTGTACCGGCACGACATCCAAGGTTCCCGTGCCCACGCTCGCATGTTGGGTAAAACAGGCTTATTAAACACCATTGAAGTTGAACAAATCCTGAGTGGGTTGGATGAAATAGAACAATCCATCGAAACAGGCGAATTGGAGTGGAAAATTTCGCTAGAAGACGTTCACATGAATATCGAAGCCCGCCTGACCGACCAGATCGGCATTGCTGGCAAGAAACTACACACCGGACGTTCCCGCAATGACCAAGTAGCCACCGACGTGCGCCTGTGGCTGCGCGATCAGGTTGACGGCATCAGTCACGAATTGCGCCGCCTGCAACGCGCCTTGGTCGACCTTGCTGAACGCGAAGCGGATACTATCCTTCCAGGCTTCACCCACTTGCAAGTGGCGCAACCGATCACCTTCGGGCATCACATGCTCGCATGGTTTGAAATGCTGCAACGCGATTTCGAGCGCCTGCAAGATTGCCGCAAACGCATCAATATCATGCCATTAGGTGCAGCCGCCTTAGCAGGCACAACCTACCCTATCGACCGTGTTTACACCGCCGAATTACTCGGCTTTGATTACCCGGCACGTAATTCACTGGATGCCGTCAGCGACCGTGATTTCGCCATCGAATTCACCTCAGCCGCTACCCTGATCATGATGCACTTGTCACGCTTCTCCGAGGAATTAGTATTATGGACATCCGCGCAATTTGACTTCATCCGCCTGCCGGATCGTTTCTGCACCGGTTCATCCATCATGCCACAAAAGAAAAATCCAGACGTACCGGAATTAGTGCGCGGCAAAAGCGGGCGTGTTTTCGGGCATTTATTCGCTCTGCTAACCCTAATGAAAGGCCAACCCTTAGCATACAATAAGGACAATCAGGAAGACAAAGAACCACTGTTTGACACCGTGGATACTCTGCTGGGTAGCCTGCGTGCCTTCGCTGACATGATGCCGCACGTCCAGCCCAAGCCGGAAAAAATGCGCAGAGCGGCGATGCAAGGCTTCTCCACAGCGACCGATTTAGCGGATTACCTGGTACGCAAAGGCTTACCGTTCCGCGATGCGCACGAAGTTGTCGGCAAAGCAGTGGCGCTGGGAGTCGAAACCGAACGTGATTTAAGCGAAATGCGGCTGGAAGAATTGCAAGCATTCTCCGACACCATCAGGGATGATGTATTTGCTGTCCTGACGTTGGAAGGTTCGGTTGCTGCGCGTAACCATCTGGGTGGCACTGCTCCAGCACAAGTGAAACAACAGGTTAAGATTGCGCGTGAATTGATTGCCTGAAGAACCCCTCACCCCCAGCCCCTCTCCCTCAAGGGGCGAGGGGAGCAAATATTTTTTATTCGATTTGGTCTGAAGCAAACAAACTCAAAAACACCAGTAAAATCGCCCCGCAGGTAATCGCTATATCAGCGACATTAAAAATGGCAAAATGATAATTTTCCATCACAAAGGGAATATCAAAATACACATCAATGAAGTCAATAACTTTGCCGTATAGCAAGCGATCAATCAGGTTGCCAATGGCACCACCTAAGACGAGGGTTAAGCCTATTGCCGCCCAAATCTGCGTTTTTTTCAGCTTACGTAGCCAGTTAACAATAAAAACACTCACCACGATGGCTAATACCGCAAACAACCAACGCTGGATGCCGCCCAAATCGGACAAAAAGCTAAACGCCGCGCCCGTATTGTACGCAAGTGTCATATTCAAATGCGGAATTACCGCAAACGGCTCCCCCATTTCCAAATTGGCTTCTGCCATCCACTTGGTTAACTGATCAACCGCAACCACCACAGCCGATAACCACAACCAGCCTAACATTCCGGTATCAGCGGAAAGGGAACGAAAACTACGCATATTCGCGCACCTCCCCAGCACCTTCAACGTTATTAATGCAACGCCCGCACAATTCTGGGTGTGCGGCATGACTACCCACATCTTCGCGGTGATGCCAGCAACGGGTACATTTGCCATGTGCAGAACGGGAAACTTGCACAAACACCTGATCCAAGACTTCCACCGCATCGGCTGGCACTGCCGCCAAATCGTGCAAATGCACCGTAGACGTAATCAGCACAAAACGTAATTCGTCACCCAATTTCAGCAAGGGATCGGCGTTCACTTCCGGGCTGCCTTTGCGGTAATAAATAGCCACCTCAGCATCCAAGCTTGCACCAATCTGACCGGCAACCCGCACCTCTTCCAGTTGCTTGCTAATCAGTTCCCGCAGGGCGAAGACATAACTCCACTCACTGGCGGACAGCTTATCGTTAGCATCCAGCCTAAACAGCCCGTCATACCACTGGGTAAATAGCACAAAGTCCTCAGTTTTTTCCCCGGGCATACTCTGCCAGATTTCCTCAGCCGTAAAACTCAACACCGGATACAACCAACGCACCATCGCATTCAAAATATGCCAAGCGGCGGTTTGCGCCGAACGCCGCCCCACACTCCCCGCCTGCATGGTGTACTGACGGTCTTTGGTAATATCGAGGAACAAACTGCCCAATTCCACCGTGCAGAAGTTCAGCACTTCCTGTGCAATCAGGTGAAAATGGAAATTATCGTAAGCCGTCAGCACCTTATCCTGCACTTGTGCAGCCTGATCTACCGCCCAACGGTCTAACGGCAGCATCTCGGAAGCTGCAACCAGATCGGTTGCTGGATTAAAGTCGCTCAAATTTGCCAGCAAGAAACGCGCGGTGTTACGGATACGGCGATACGCATCCGCCGTGCGTTTGAGGATTTCATCGGACACCGACATTTCCCGGCTGTAATCGGTCGCCGCCACCCACAAACGCAGAATATCCGCGCCCAAGGAATCCGTCACCTTTTGCGGCACGACGACATTGCCCTTGGATTTGGACATTTTCTCGCCCTTACCATCCACCACGAAACCGTGAGTCAAGACCGTGCGGAAAGGTGCCGCACCGCGTGTCCCAATCGCCGTCAGCAAGGATGACTGAAACCAGCCACGGTGCTGGTCGGAGCCCTCCAAATACACATCAGCGGGGAATTGTAGGTCGGCACGGCGTTCGAGTACCGCTGCATGGGTGACGCCCGAATCGAACCACACATCCAGCGTATCGCTCACTTTATCGTAGTGCGGGGCATCGTTACCCAACAATTCTTCTGCGCTCAAGCGGAACCACGCATCAATACCCTGTTGCTCAATCCGCTGCGCCACCGCTTCAATCAGCATGGGCGTTTGCGGGTGCAATGCGCCGGTTTCCTTGTGAATAAACAAGGCAATCGGTACGCCCCAAGTACGCTGGCGTGAAATACACCAATCGGGGCGGTTTTGCACCATACCCTCAATCCGTGCTTTACCCCAATCGGGCATCCACTTCACCCCTTGAATGGCTGTCATTGCTTGTGTGCGCAACCCATTCTGCTCAAGGCTGATAAACCACTGCGGGGTTGCCCGGAAAATCAACGGGGTTTTGTGCCGCCAGCAATGCGGGTAACTGTGGCGCAACTTATCCGCTTTCAGCAACTTGCCACGTTCGGTCAGCACTTCCAAAACATGCGGATTGGCTTTATGAACCGACTCACCCGCAAACAATTCGGTATTCGGCAAGAAACAACCGTCATTACCCACTGGATTATCCACCGGCAAGCCGTATTTCAACCCCACCACAAAGTCCTCCTGACCATGACCGGGCGCGGTATGCACCGCACCTGTACCCGCGTCGGTGGTAACGTGATCACCCAAAATCACGGGGACTTGCCGTGCGTAAAACGGATGTTGCAACCGCAAACCTTCCAGCTTATCGCCAGTACAGCGAGCAATAATGGTGTATTCGCTGATGTCAGCACGTTGCAACACAGACTCATGCAAGGCATCAGCCACCAGCAAACGCTCAGTAGGCGTCTGCAATACCACGTATTCCAGTTCAGGGTTCAGTGCCACCGCTTGGTTGGCGGGCAACGTCCAAGGCGTGGTTGTCCAAATCACCACCGACAAATCCCCCTGGCCCATCGCGTCGGGCAAACGTTTCAGCACTTCAGCCTCATCCGCCACCTTAAAACGCACATCAATCGAGAACGAGGTTTTATCGGCGTATTCCACTTCCGCTTCCGCCAACGCCGAGCCACAATCGGTACACCAATGCACCGGCTTTGCCCCTTTATGCAAATGCCCGTTAGCCGCAATCCGCCCCAAAGCACGTACAATGTCCGCTTCGGTTTGAAAATCCATCGTCAGATAGGGGTTTTCCCAATCCCCCAACACGCCCAGACGTTTGAAATCGTTGCGTTGCAAGTCAATCTGTTCTGCCGCGTATTCACGGCACGCCTTGCGGAACACAAACGCATCCACTTTATCGCCCGCCTTACCGAGTTTTTCTTCCACTTTTAACTCAATCGGCAAGCCGTGGCAGTCCCAACCCGGCACATAGGGCGCATCAAAACCGCTCAGAGTTTTACTTTTAACAATAATATCTTTGAGAATTTTATTAACAGCATGACCAATGTGAATCGTGCCGTTCGCATACGGCGGGCCATCGTGCAGAATGAACTTAGGGCGACCTTGAGCTTTTTCACGCAATTGCTGGTAAAGCTGGCGACTTTCCCAGTCTGCCAGCATTCCTGGCTCACGTTTTGCCAAGTCGCCGCGCATCGGAAACAAGGTGTTCGGCAGGTTGAGAGTGTGCTTGTAGTCCGTCATCATTCGATCCTATTATCTTCTTGAGGCGTGTGCCATGCGGTAAGTGCCGAAGAATACCAAGTTTTACCCTAAAAACCGATAGATTACCGTCGGATTAAAGTGTTTTCACTCGACCGACGGATACGCTATAGTCCCTTAATTATTTATGCCTCTCGCTTTGGGCTGTTATTATTTTCAATATGGGACTCCAAAAAATGCGCCAAACAACTCTTATTACTAGCACATTCTTATGCCTTGGCTTAGCCATCTCACCTAGCTTACTCGCTGAAATCAGCCTTAACCCACCGATCTCACCCCCAGCTACCCAAGCCGTAACGCCTGCACCTGCGCCAGCGGCTCCAGATACCGCGACGCCAGAAACACCCGCTCCGGCTGCCAGCTCAGTTGAAACCAGTTCCAATACAGCCCCACTCGAAGACGAAGTAATCACCACGCCCGATGGTTCGGATCCGCGCGCTAAAATCAAAGACGCCGTTGTCAAAGTCCATGTTGTGCAACACACTTACGATACGCTATCCCCTTGGAACTCCGATTCGCAAAAAGGTTCTGGCTCTGGTTTAATCATTGCTGACAACCTGATTTTAACCAATGCGCATGTTGCCTCTGACGCAACCTTCTTGGAAATTCAACGCCATAGCGAAACCAAGCGCTATGAAGCCGAAGTCGTTTACATTTCACACGAGTCCGACCTAGCGATTTTGCGCACCAAAGACGCCACTGCTTACCAAGATGTTACCCCGCTGGAACTGGGTGATCTGCCTAAAATGCAACAATCCGTCGAAGTTTACGGTTTCCCCATTGGCGGCAACACCCTGAGCGTTACCCGTGGGGTGGTATCACGCATCGAAAAGCAAAACTACGTGCATACCGGCGAAAACCTGATTGCCGTACAAGTCGATGCCGCGATTAACTTTGGCAATAGTGGTGGCCCGGTCATCTCCGATGGCAAAGTCGTCGGGGTAGCCATGCAATCGGGGTTCCTGACCGAAAATATCGGTTACATGATCCCCACCCCGATTATTCGCCATGTATTAGCCGATGTGAAAGATGGCAAAGTGGATGGTTACGGCTTCCACGGCTTCCTCGCCCAGTCGATGGAAAACCCAGCGATGCGCCGTAAATACGGACTGGGTGACAACCAAACCGGCATGTTGGTACACAAGGTTTACAAGAACTCTCCGGCGGATGGCAAAGTGCAAATCGGTGACATCATGACCGAAATTGACGGACACAAAATCGAAAACAATGGCACTGTCGAATTCCGCCCCGGCGAATTCATCGACCACACGCACTACATTGACATGCACCAGATCGGCGAAAATATCACCTTCAAAATCTTGCGGAATGGTCAAGAGCAAGTCATTAGCCTGCCCCTCGACAAACCGGGCAAAGAATATTTACTGGTAAAACCAAACCAGTACGACAAACAACCCACTTACTTCATTTTCGGCGGGCTAGTATTCATGCCCCTAAACCAAAACGTGATTGATAGCATGGATGGCACGCCTGCACGCATCGGCGCACTGACCTACGAATCACCGGATGAAAAACGCAGCGAAGCAGTCATTCTCACCAAAGTATTACCGGCAGACATCAACAAAGACTACCACCACGACAGCAGTTTACTGATCGAAAAAGTCAACGGTGAAAGTATCCGTGACTTCAAAGATTTCTACCAAAAAATACAAAGCTCCACCGCTGACTATATCACTCTGGAAACGTCAGACCACTATCAGTTGGTGATTGACCGCAAAGAAGCAATTGAACGTCAGCCGCAGATTCTGGCGCAATACGGGGTGAATGCCGACCGTTCCAAAGACTTGCAAGCCATTGCGCAAGCACCAGCGCCAGCAGCGCCCGCATCCGAAGCAGCGCCACCGGCAGCAGCAGCGCCACCAGCAGCGACGCCCGCTCCGGCAGCACCAGTGACAGAAGTTGTGGTACAGCCAGCACCTGTTGCAGTACCAACCACACCCGCTGTCACAACACCCCCGATTGCCACGACACCAGCGCCCATCGCTGTGCCTCCACAGCCAATGATGCCACAACCGGTGCTCCCGCAACCCGTGATCCCGCAACCGCTACTCCCACCGCAAGTAGCACCGCAAACACCACCAGCCACTGGCAGCAGTACCCAACCCTAATGCCAATACGCCAGCTTCCTGCCCACCTCATCAACCAAATCGCCGCTGGCGAGGTGGTTGAGCGCCCCGCGTCGGTCGTTAAGGAATTGCTGGAAAACGCGCTCGATGCGGGGTCAACCCGTGTCGAGATCGACATCGAACAGGGTGGTAGCAAACGTATCCGCATCCGCGACAATGGCAGCGGCATTCCGCATGAGGAATTAGCCTTAGCGCTAAGTCGGCACGCCACCAGCAAAATTGCCAGCCTTGACGATCTGGAACAAGTGCGCAGCCTCGGTTTTCGCGGGGAAGCCCTGCCCAGTATTGCCTCGGTTTCACGCTTAATTCTTAGTTCCCGCCACACGGATGCAACCCAAGGGTGGCAACTGTTTGGAAATGGACAGGAAGTTTTCGACGCGCCTAAACCCGTTGCACACGCCACCGGCACAACGGTGGATGTGGTTGACTTGTTTTTCAACATCCCCGCACGGCGCAAATTTCTCAAAACCGAAAAAACCGAATTCGGGCATATCGAAGACACGGTGCGTAAAATCGCCCTCAGCCGCTTTGATGTGAGTTTTGAACTCAACCATAACCAAAAAAACACCCTACGCTTACGCCCAGCGGAAGATCGCAGCGGTGCAGAACGGCGCATTGCCGAGATTTGCGGCAGTACATTTGTCGAGCAAAGCGTGTATCTGGATTACGAAGCCGCAGGTTTACGCTTGTGGGGCTGGGTTGGCTTGCCCACGTTTTCACGCTCGCAAGCAGACTTGCAATATTTCTACGTTAATGCCCGCAATGTGCGTGACAAACTGATTACCCATGCAGTGAAACAAGCGTATCAGGACGTGATGTATCACGGGCGACACCCCGCTTTTGTGCTATTTCTGGAACTGAATCCGCAATTGGTGGATGTGAATGCGCACCCCACCAAGCAAGAAGTGCGATTTCGGGAAGGACGTTTGGTGCATGATTTTTTGTTTCGTACTCTGCATCAGGCGTTGGCGGATATTCGACCGGGGGATGGGGAAACCTCACCCCCTAACCCCCTCTCCTTGACAGGAGAGGGGGAACAAGAGCAGCCTGCTTTTCCCTCCCCCTCGCCTGTCAAGGAGAGGGGGGCGGGGGGTGAGGTTCCGCGTGGCGACTACGCCACTTATCAGCCGCGCTTACAGATGCCGGTGCGGGAACAGATGGCAGCTTATCAGCAGTTGTATCAACCAGTTACGCTACCAAACGAGGAAGATGTCGGGCTGAAGCCCGACCCACAGCCAGATCGTAGGTCGAACTTCAGTCCGACAATCCCCACCCACGCCGATGATGTTCCTCCCCTCGGCTACGCTATCGCGCAACTCCACGGCATTTACATCCTCGCGCAAAACGCCAACGGTTTGGTGGTAGTGGATATGCACGCCGCACACGAACGCATCACCTACGAATACCTCAAGCAAAGCATGGCAGCCGATGCACTACGTTCCCAACCGTTGCTCGTGCCTGCCAGCCTTAATGTGAGCCGCAAGGAAGCCGATTACGCCGAGCAACACGCCGACACCTTCCGTACCCTCGGCTTTGAGCTGGATCGCATGGGGCAGGAAAAACTCACCATTCGTGCTGTCCCCAGTCTGCTGAAAGAATCTGATACCGAAGCACTGGTACGCGATGTACTCGCCGACTTGATTACGCACGGCGCAAGCAATCGCATTCAGAATGCCATGAATGAAATCCTCGCGACAATGGCTTGCCACGGCTCAGTCCGCGCCAACCGCAAACTCAGCATCCCTGAAATGAATGCCCTGTTACGTGACATGGAACGCACCGAACGCAGTGGGCAATGCAACCACGGTCGCCCGACTTGGACACACATGTCGCTAGAGCAAATCGACAAACTGTTTCTGCGGGGTCGCTAATGCACAAAGCCATTTGCATTATGGGACCAACGGGCACAGGCAAAACCGACCTTGCGGTAGCATTACGCAAACATTTTCCTGTCGAAATCATCAGCGTCGATTCCGCCCTCGTGTATAAAGGCATGGATATTGGCAGCGCCAAACCCGATGCCGCCACCCTAGCAGAAGCACCACACCGCCTGATCGACTTTCTTGACCCTGCACAACCCTATTCCGCCGCCGAATTCCGCACCGATGCCTTGCGTGAAATGGCAGACATTACCGCAGCCGGACGTATTCCTCTGCTGGTAGGCGGCACGATGCTCTATTTCCGCGCCCTCGAATACGGTCTGTCGGAATTGCCAGAAGCCAACCCTGCCATTCGCGCCCGGCTGGAAGCGGAAGCCGCCACGCACGGCTGGCAAGCGCTGCACGACCGTTTAGCCCGCATTGATCCTGTGGCAGCGCAACGCATCCACCCCAATGACCCGCAACGCTTGCAACGCGCTCTGGAAGTCTTTGAACTGACAGGAAAGTCGTTAACGGAATTGCAACAAGCGGCTTGGCATGATGCTTGCCCTTACCAATTATTAAAAATTGCCTTGATCCCCGAAAATCGGGCATGGTTACACGCCCGTCTTGCGCAACGCTTCGACCAGATGTTGGCACACGGCGTGGTTGACGAAGTGCGCCAACTCTTGATGCGCAGCGACCTAGATACTCACCTGCCCGCCATAAGAGCCGTGGGTTATCGACAAATTTGGGATTATTTAATTAACGAAATAGACTACAATCAAATGCGCAATCGTGCTATTGTCGCAACACGGCAGCTTGCTAAACGTCAAATGACGTGGTTGCGATCCGAGAAAGGTATTATTAGTTACGATCCCCAAGAACTTAACCTTTCATCGGTCATCAGCAACGTTTCAACGTTTATTGGCGGATGAACGGATACGTCCGACAAACTGGCATTCTGGTGAGACGATAGAACTGATAAGCTTTTAGGCGTCGAAGGAAACAAGCGACTGGCTCACGACCATCCCCCTAGCTTTAGGTGTGAGACCATAACAACCACAAACCCGAGAATATTTTTTTAGGAGAAGCTCATGTCGAAAGGGCACACATTACAAGAACCCTTCCTTAATGCTCTGAGAAAGGAACGGATTCCTGTCTCGATTTACTTGGTCAACGGCATCAAATTACAGGGTCACGTTGAATCATTTGACCAATTTGTTGTTTTGCTGGGGAATACCGTCAGCCAATTAGTCTACAAACATGCTATTTCCACGATCGTGCCTGCTCGCCCGATCAAATTGGCATTAGCACCAGAAGAATAAGTCATTCTACTGAAATCATCAGGAAGGTTGCCGATTGGAACTGTTTGAACGCCCCAGCGGCGGTGAAAATGCCGTTCTCGTTCAAATCAGTTTCAATGCGGCAAAAACGGCACAAGATGAAAAGGAATTCATCGAATTAGCGGATTCGGCTGGCGCTCAGGTCGTCGGATTCGTTAATGGATCGCGCCAACGACCTGACCCACGTTACTTTGTAGGCACCGGTAAAGCCGAAGAAATCCGGCAACTACGTGAATTACGTGACGCTAATCTGGTTATTTTCGACCATTCCCTTTCCCCTGCCCAAGAACGTAACCTAGAAAAATTACTGGAATGCCGTGTCATTGACCGCACGGGTTTGATTCTGGATATTTTTGCGCAACGCGCCCGTAGCCATGAAGGTAAACTTCAGGTTGAGCTGGCGCAGCTCAAACACTTGTCTACCCGACTGGTACGCGGCTGGACGCACCTTGAGCGCCAAAAAGGCGGTATCGGGATGCGCGGCCCTGGTGAAACCCAGTTAGAAACTGACCGACGCTTGATTGCCGAACGCATTAAACAAATCGACCGGCGCTTGGAAAAAGTCCAAAACCAACGCGAACAAGGTCGCCAATCACGTAAAAAAGCTGAAATCCCTACCGTTTCACTGGTTGGCTACACCAATGCGGGCAAATCCACCTTATTCAATGCGCTGACCCACGCGGGCGTTTACGTGGCTGACCAACTGTTTGCCACGCTTGACCCGACCTTGCGCCAAGTGCAACTGCCGAATCAACAGGAAATCATTCTCGCCGACACAGTAGGTTTCATTCGTCACCTGCCCCACGATTTGGTGGCGGCATTCCGCTCGACGTTACAAGAAACCATTGACGCTGACTTACTGCTACACGTCATTGACAGCCACGACGAACAACTGGAGTTGTTCCGCGAGCAAGTCAATAACGTCATCGCCGAAATTGGGGCAGAACATGTGCCACAAATCGAAGTCATGAACAAAATCGACCTCGGCGGCTTAAGCCCGCATATTGAGGAAAGCACCGGCACGAATCCTACCCGCATTTACGTATCTGCCCAAAATAATCTGGGGCTGGATACTCTACTGGAATACTTAGGGAATTACTTTGCCGGACACATGTTCCGAGGCGACTTGACACTCAAACCCCAACACGCCCGCTTACGCGCCAAGCTATACGCTGACAAAGCGATCCAGCAAGAAAACATCACGGATGACGGCAACTTCAGCCTGAAGATACTGATCGACCAGCGCAGACTGGAACAATATTTGCGCGAAGAGGGCTTGGCGTTAGACGATTTGTAACAGTCGTAGGAGCGGTTCATGAACCGCCCCTACCGATATTACCCGCGACGCATCACGTCGAAGAACTCACTATTCGTTTTGGTCTTGGAAAGCTTGTCGAACAGCAATTCCATCGCATCCAAATCATCCATACTGTGCAGGAATTTACGCAATACCCACAAGGTTTGCAGTTCATCTTGCGTGGTCAGCAACTCTTCGCGACGCGTGCCGGAACGGTTAATGTTAATCGCTGGGAATACACGCTTCTCAGAAATACGGCGATCCAGATGGATTTCCATATTGCCCGTACCCTTGAATTCTTCGTAGATAACCTCGTCCATTTTGGAACCGGTATCAATCAACGCGGTGGCAATAATAGTCAAGCTACCACCTTCTTCAATATTACGCGCCGCACCGAAGAAGCGCTTGGGGCGATGCAAGGCATTCGCATCCACACCACCCGTTAATACCTTCCCAGACGACGGCACAACAGTATTGTAAGCCCGTGCCAAACGCGTAATGGAATCCAGCAAAATCACCACATCGCGTTTGTGTTCGACCAGACGCTTGGCTTTTTCGATGACCATTTCAGCAACTTGGACATGACGCGCCGCAGGTTCATCGAAGGTCGAAGACACCACTTCGCCTTGCACCATGCGTGACATTTCCGTCACCTCTTCTGGACGCTCGTCGATCAAGAGCACGATCAGGTAACTTTCCGGATAATTGGAAGCAATGCTCTGCGCAATGTTTTGCAGCATAATGGTTTTACCGGCCTTCGGCGGCGCGATAATCAAACCACGCTGACCTTTACCAAACGGCGCTACAATGTCGATAACGCGGGCAGTAATGTCTTCACGGCTGCCGTTACCACGCTCCATGCGCATCCGTTTATCGGCGTGCAGCGGGGTCAGGTTTTCAAAGGCAATTTTGTTACGCGCACTTTCGGGCGGCTCGAAGTTAATGGTGTCAACTTTCAGAAGTGCAAAGTAACGCTCACTGTCCTTCGGCGGACGAATCTTACCCGATACCGTATCACCGGTACGCAGACCAAAGCGGCGAATCTGGCTGGGGGAAACGTAAATATCATCTGCCCCAGCCAAATAGCTGGAATCATCAGAACGCAGGAAACCAAAACCGTCTTGCAGGATTTCCAGCACGCCATCCCCGTGGATGTCAACGTTGTTGGCTGCATTGGCTTTCAGCAAGGCAAAGATGATGTCTTGTTTACGGGTGCGAGAAATGCTCTCGATTCCCATGGCTTGTGCCATTTCAAAGACTTCGGCGGCAGATTTCTTTTTGAGTTCAGACAGGTTCATATAGTGATGAATTTGATGGGGATAGTAGGTGTAAACAATCAGGAAGCCCCTGCTCGCGCTGTGTTTCTCAATCGGAAAGCGTGGCTGAATGCCTTATCTTTGCCGTAATCGAAGCTATCGCTCGTTACAGTCTACGCAGAAATCTAGTGATTAAGAAAACGAGACAGGATTTTCAGGAATGAATCTGGATACAGACTCAAGTGCAGTTAAACTAGCACGTCAGTTCCAGAGAGTCCAGCAAAATAATCCCCGCAAGCCCCAAGGAAACGAAAAATCTCCAGGGGCACGAAGGTCTGTTTAGAGATTTTGGTTAAGGAATGCCGTTAACTGTGATTTAGACAGTGCGCCTACCTTAGTCGCAGCCACTTCACCGTTCTTAAACAGCATCAGAGTGGGAATTCCTCGGATGCCGTAACGCGGCGGAACACCTTTATTCTCGTCAATGTTCAACTTGGCTACTTTCAGCTTTTCGCCAAACTCACTGGCAATTTCATCCAGCAAGGGGGCAATCATTTTGCACGGCCCGCACCACTCCGCCCAGTAGTCAACCAGCACGGGTACAGTGGATTTCAGCACATCTTGATCAAAAGTCGCATCGGAAAGGTAAATAATGTTGTTGCTCACAGAAGGGTTCTCCCTGATTTTCGAGGTTTCACGACCGCTATTCTCTACTATTTTGCGCCATCTTTGTAGTATAGCGTTTAAGAACCAATACGGCTTGCTGTAGTCTAATCAGGTCAATAGCGTTTAACCAGAAGGAAATCCCCATGAAGCTCTTATGGATCGTTTCAGCAGCTTTAGCCTTAATAACCTCGACCAGCGCCGCCGCTCCTGATGCGTTTCAAGCCAGCTATACCGTCAGTGCCAAAGGGTTAGACATGGGCATTATGAATGCCAGTTTACGCTACGACGGTGAGACGTATACCTACCAAAAAACCACCAAGGCGAACGGTTTAGCCGCCTTACTCAGTGGCGACACCTTGATTGAACGCAGCACTGGCAAGAAACAAGCGGCACAATTGATTCCCGAACACTACCTGCACCACCACAAAAACAAACGCAAGGATCGAAAAGACGAATTTCGCTTCACCACCCCGACCCAAGTGGATGGCACGTTAGATAGCAACGCCTATCAGCTAAACGTTCCCAAGGGTGCGTTGGATATGGCAGCGCTGGAACTGACATTAATGGACGCCCTCGCCACCAACCAAGCCCTCAATTACCGCGTGGTCAGCAAAGGCAAACTACAGGATTACCGCTTACGCAAACTCGGCAAAGAAACCATTGAGGTTCCCGCAGGCAGCTACGAATGTGAAAAACTCGAAGTCATACACGACAATGACAAACGCCAAACCACCTTATGGTTAGCCCCCAAACTGGATTACGCTATTGTACAGGTACGCCATAAAGAAGATGGTGATGTGATCGAAACCCGTTTAAAACACTACAAATAGTACAGAAAATGACATCGGCAACCATTAATAATGGCAGCATCAACCGACATTTTTTAGATTTTTACAGCAAGACTCACTAAAATACGGAGACCTTCATTTTCAATGCTGTAATTTCTGGAAAAATGAGCATCAATCACTATGAACATCACCACACGCCCCGCCAGGAGATTCTGCTTGTCGATGATGACGTGGTATTACATGCACTGTTACAAGAATATTTAACGGCACATCACTACCACATTCATACTTTATTAAGTGGTGAAGAATTAGAAGGTTTTTGCCAATACTCTCAACCGGATTTGATTTTGCTCGACATCATGTTACCCGGCAAAGACGGGCTGCACTGGCTGGAATGGATTAAAAAAAACCACCCGCACTTGCCAGTGATGTTATTGTCCGCAAAGAAATCAGCCGACGAACGTCTAGCAGGACTAGAAGTTGGTGCCGATGATTACCTTACCAAACCGTTTCACCCTAAAGAATTGCTCATCCGCATTCAGCATATCATGCGCCACCAGCCTAGCCAGTCTAATGATCCCCTCATAGTCATTGGTGACAGTCTCTTCAATCCTGTTCATGAAAACTTAAGGCGCGACAACACGGTTATCAAACTCACCACGCAAGAAAATCGTTTACTGCAATTTTTTTGCCAGAATGCTGGGCAAATATTGACGCGTGACGCCATCTCCCATGCGCTTAATGGCAACGATCACCCACCACTCAATCGCAGTATCGACATGACAATCAATCGCTTACGTAAGAAACTGGGGGATGATGCCGACAATCCACAACACCTGCGCACCGTTTGGCGCAAAGGGTATCGCTTGATGCTAAACCCATGACAAACGACGATTTATTCCCCACACTGGTCGGTATGGTAGGCAAGGCAGCCACGCAACGCTTTCTCACCTTGGCACAATCCGAACTACAACGCTCGCAACAAGCACTACTCCACCACCTGCAACAACAAGACTGGCAGGCAGCAGCAGCGCTTGCTCACAAATTGTCTGCCACCGTACCCTTGTACGACGAGGCAACTTTGCAGGACGCCATTGCCACTATTCGAGCAAACAACATAACCGCCTTACAACACCCCTCCTTCATCCCCGCCCTCACAGCGGCATTTCAGAGCATTCATGCTAATATTCAACGCTTTCTGTCAGAAAACAATTGCTAAAAACCTACCCTGTTACATTTTCTTACAATTTTTTACGTTACAAAGCCACCCGCATTCATTAAGGTTGTGTACGGTAAATCAACAATAATTACCGAAACAAAGAAAAATTAATGAAGGATTTGATTCAGGATGAAAGCAATCAACAAGGTCGCAAGTGTATGCCTGCTGCTAAGCTGCATAGCCACGCAACCAGTGGCAGCACTCTCGGTTAAAGCGACGCACGCCATCCAGCAAAGGGAACACAGCACCGCCACTGACAACTTGCCAAAGACAGCCGAACACCTTGCGCCCGCATCGAGCTTGAACGATTTCATCCCCCAATTGATTGGGCCGCACTTGTATTTGCAGTTACTGCAATCAGATCAGTTCATCACCTTGCAAGGGATTGCAGAATCACTTTGGGAAAAATACATCATAAAAAAACCGTAGAACCTCCTTACTCGGCTCACCAAACTGCGCCAAGATTGGTGAGTCTTTAACGGCTCTAGTGGCTCCCCTGTCGCTAGAGCCGCTTTTTTTAACGCAACCAACACCCTCGCCCGCCCAACACACCACGTTTCAGCGCTGCTGATTTGCTTGATAACTGTGAAACCCATGCCAATGATGGGTATAATCCCCCCTCCCCCATCTAAGCGACATAAAGGATTCCCCCATGAGGCCAAGCCAACGCGCCCCTGAGCAAATGCGAACGGTTACATTTACTCGCCATTACACCTGCCACGCGGAAGGCTCAGTATTAGTGGAATTCGGCAACACCAAGGTGCTGTGTACCGCCACCGTCGAAGACCGCTTGCCCGGCTGGCTCAAAGGCAAAGGTCAAGGTTGGGTCACGGCGGAATACGGCATGTTGCCCCGTGCCACGGGTTCCCGTACCGCACGCGAAGCCGCCAAAGGCAAACAAGGCGGGCGCACGATGGAAATCCAGCGCCTGATCGGGCGAGCATTGCGGGCAGTGGTTGATCTCGAAGCCCTCGGCGAATTCCAAATCACCGTCGACTGTGATGTGATTCAAGCCGACGGTGGCACGCGCACGGCTTCCATCAGCGGTGCTTATGTCGCCTTGTGTGACGCAATTACTTGGTTGCAAAAAAACCGCCGCTTGAAGAAGAATCCGCTGCACGGGCAAATAGCCTCGGTTTCTGTCGGCATTTTCGACGGAGTGCCGGTGCTGGATTTGGATTACGCCGAAGATTCCAAAGCCGAAACCGACATGAACGTGGTGATGAATGAAGCCGGACAATTCATCGAATTGCAAGGCACTGCCGAAGGTCACGCCTTCCGCCGCGACGAACTCGATGCCATGCTGGCATTGGCAGAAAAAGGCATTCGAGAAATCATGCAAGCACAACAACAGGCATTGGAATCATGAGTCAACGTATCGTCTTAGCCTCTGGCAATGCCGGAAAACTGCGCGAATTCAACGCGATGCTGGCAGATTTAGGCATTGAATTTGTACGCCAAAGCGAATTTGGGGTGCAAGATACCGATGAAACTGGCTTAACCTTCGTCGAAAATGCCCTGATCAAAGCCCGTAACGCCGCCCGCCACACCGGAATGCCTGCAATGGCAGATGATTCGGGGATTGTGGTGGATGCCCTCGGCGGCGCACCGGGGCTGTACTCCGCCCGTTACGCGGGAGAACACGGCGATGATGCCGCCAATAACACCAAATTGCTGGAAGCCTTAAAAGCTGTGCCGGACGCACAACGCACCGCGCGTTTCTATTGCTGCATCGTTTACCTGCGCCATGCCGAAGACCAATTACCGATCATTGCCGAAGCCAGTTGGGAAGGTCGCATTCTGCACAGCTTAAGCGGGGCAAACGGCTTTGGTTACGATCCCTTGTTTTACGTGCCTACCCACGGCTGCTCTTCCGCCGAATTACCGCAGGAAGAAAAAAATCGCATCAGCCATCGCGGGCAAGCCTTGCGTAAATTGCATGAATTGTTGGAAAACGCCCGGTGAAACTCATCATCCTCGACCGTGATGGCGTGATTAATGAAGATTCCGATGCGTTCATTAAAACGGTGGACGAATGGATTCCCATCTCCGGTAGCATTGCAGCGATGGCGCGGCTTTATCATGCGGGGTACACGCTGGCGATTGCCACCAATCAATCGGGCGTTGCGCGTGGCTATTACGACGTTGCGACACTAGACGCGATGCACACCAAAATGCGTCACCTACTAGCTGTTCATGGCGCTGAAGTTGCTTACATTGCCTATTGCCCACACCTCGGAACTGATCATTGTGACTGCCGCAAACCCAAACCGGGAATGCTGCTCACCATTGCAGAACATTTCGGCATAAATCCCGCGCAAGCTCAGGTTGTCGGTGATTCGTTACGCGATTGGCAAGCCGCCGCTGCGGTAGGTGCAAGCTATGCCCAAGTCCGCACCGGCAAAGGCTTGCGCACACTGGCGGAGGGTAAGCTCCCTGCCGCTATACCCGTGTTTGATAATCTGGCAGACTACGCCGACTCACTTTTGGGAAACACTTTCGCATGAATGCACTCAACACGCTTTGGTTAGGCACGCGTGCCGCGATTTTCTGGGTAGGCTTTGCGATCAGCACCTTGTTGGCAGGCTTGCTAACCCCATTGGCTTGGCTGTTTCCGCTCAAATACCGTTACCCCGCCACCACCTTGTGGAATTGTTTCAACCGTTGGTGGCTGGAGGTGACTTGTGGGGTAAAATACCAAGTGATCGGGCGCGAAAACATCCCCACCGATAGCGCCTTCATAATCATGGCAAATCACCAATCGACGTGGGAAACCTTTGCGATCCCCTGTATTTTTCCGCAACAATTAAGCTGGGTGATGAAACGCGAATTGTTAAGGATTCCGTTTTTTGGTTGGGGCTTGCGGCTGATTCGCCCGATTGCGATTGACCGCAATGCCGGAAAAGCTGCCGTCAAACAAATTTCGCATCAAGGCAAAGCCCTGTTACAAGAAGGTATCAGCGTGGTCATTTTCCCCGAAGGCACGCGCGTAGCACCTGAGGATAATGTGCCATTCAAAATCGGTGGAGCAATCCTTGCTTCACACTCTGGCTTTCCCGTGCTGCCCGTCGCACACAACGCGGGGTTAAGCTGGAAACGCCATGCGTGGATCAAAAAACCCGGCACGATTACCGTCAGCATCGGCCCGGCATTTGCCACCGAAGGTCTAAAAACCGACGCCATTAATCAACAGGCACAAAGCTGGATTGAAGCTGAAAAAGCCCGCTTGCCTGCGATTTAACTCATCCAAACCTTGCCAATGCATTTATTTATTGGCACTCATAGATAAATTCACGAACACCAACTGCGCATTCCTTGTTCACTTTTGTCAAAACTAGACTACCATTTAATCTGTAGTTCAGGTTTTGTTCATATTCACCCATTAGCAAGGAGTGCGCCCATGTCAGCAAGAAAACTCATAGGTAACACTATAACAACCTTCGTTACCACCCTCATTTTAAGCAGTGCTTACGCCTACGCGGCGCCTAGCGAAGTGCTATTTAGTGCAACCGAGGGCGGCAAACCCATTATGCGCACCGTTCAATGGGAAATTTTTAATCTGAGTGATAACAGTAAGCAAAAAGACGAGCGGCACACCTTCACCGCCGAGCTACCACAGGGTAAATACCTTGCCAAACTCAAGTGTGACGGCAAAGAGTACGAGCGCCCCTTCAGAATTGCCACGCCTTTTCATAACGTGCTGATTGAGTGTGGCCATTGAGACCGGACAATAGAGATGCACAAAAATAGCCGGACGATGTTCATCATCCGGCTCAAAACAGACATCAAAACCAACTTAACAAAAATTGTTAGAAGTTGTAGTGCAAGCCTACCGTCGCAGTGGTGACACCAGTATCAGCCGTACCCACCACGCCTGACTCAATGATTTTGGATTGCTCCCCCATACTGACAAAATGATCAACGCCTGCACGCATCCCAAAATGCTCGCTGAAATTGTACTCAGCGCCCACCCCAACAACCGGGGTTACACCGGAGTCATCGGCATTACCCGCGCTGGTGAATGCTTCACTTTCCCAGAAAGCAGCGCCCACTTTACCAAACAAGCCCACGTTTTGGGTCAACGCTTTACGCCCGACAGCACTCAAGGTCAAGGCTTGAGACTTTTGGTCACCACGGACTGCACCACCATCTTGCTCGATACGCGCCGTGTAATCCATATCCGTGAAGCCTGCTTCTACCGCCAGATTAGGGCTAACGGGATAACCTGCATACACATTGACTGCCCGGTCAGTGTCACACACTTCACGACACGCTACACCACCCACACCACAAGTTGAACTCAGATCATTGTCATCGACAGAGCTATTAATACCGTAACCTGCGCCCACATAAGGCGCTTTCGGCGAACCTGCCATTGCTACACTGCTGAACAATACAACCGCAACACTTACCAAAGGCAAATATTTATTCATCTACGTTTCCTCATTTATGTTTATGCTCTAATGAATTTAGCAGAAATGAGGAAAATCGTTATTTATTGTTTTTATAAGGATGAATATTTATCAGCCCGCGCGATTGCGCATGTGGTCAGCCACGTTCGCAAAGGAAGCTTTTAACTGCATTATTAATAACGCATCGCTCACTTGCTCATCCAATGCTGTATTCATGCACAATAACCACTGATCACGCATTTGGGTATCCACCGGAAACGGCAAGTGCCGCGCTCGCAAACGCGGATGCCCGTATTCCGCCTCATACAAACCGGGACCACCTAACCAGCCCGATAAAAACTTGAACAGCTTATCGCGGGCGGACTGCAAATCTTGCGAATGAATCTTGCGCAACTCCCACGCTTCCGGCAATTCATCCATTAGGTCATAAAAGCGGTTCACCAAGCGCAACACGCCTGCCTCACCACCAAGCATGTCGTAGTGGGTTGTGATTGGTAATTCCATCCTGAATACTCCGTAGCCTGCTTAAAACTAGCAAGTCTACGGATTTCCAAAGCAATAGGGGATGGGATTTCGCAAAGGCTTAGAGTTTATCCGCCGCCAAGCGAGCAAGCGTTTCGAGTTTACCCACTTCCGGCTCACCTTGCAGACCGACTGCACCGAGTGTCATTACCATACGTCCTTTGCGGAATATCAGTTGCGTATTGGATAGCAGATCAAGATTACCCACAGTTAGGTAGGCTTCATTACCAATCCCAGTGAGCACTTGCTGTGATTGTTGGTTGGGGGTTTTCATGGCGTCATTGATAACACCGCCCATGAAATCTTGCATTTTCAGCGATAGTTGCAGGGTTTCCTTGGCTTCTGTTTCATTAGCGTTGGGCAAGAGCGAGAGGGTTAACATCGTAAAAGGGGCGCTATCCGTTACATTGCCCTTGCTGTTGTAAACGCAAGTTTCGGGTTCATCCGCCATCACCTCCACGGCATGACCGAAGGTAGTTTGCACGTCAGCCGGGGTAAGCAATTGGCAGGGCGGCAAGATGCCACCCGATGATGCGCTGGTTGTCGCATTGCCCGATGATGTGTCATCTCCGCAGCCAGCCAATGCCAGCACTAGCATCGGCAGCAATAGGCGTATTTTCATGGCTAACGGCTCCTAAAGTTTGGGCGCAGCGATGTCTTTATAACGGGTCGATGAGGTGGTTTTACCGTCATCCGTGACAGATTGGTAAGGTAAGCCATCATCCTTGCCGATAGACAGTTTTACTGCCCCACCGCCCAAATCACCGGCTTCACTTTGATAGCTCAACACCGTTACGGCTACACCATCGACAGTATCCTCACCCTCATCCTTGCAATCAGTGACCTTGAGTGAGCCATCTTTCATCATGCCAATGGCAATTTTCTCGGCTTCGTCCAGATTCATCGGCGATTTTTGCCATTTGCCATCCATGCTCATGAAAAACTGCCCGTCTACCTTGATGGATTCCAGCTTTGTACCTTCAGATTCCACCGTGGAATGCCAAGCAGTTTGTGCAAGCTTAGCTTCGCTGGCTTTGACAATGGGTTCACAGGCAGTCGCTAATATACTGACCATCGGCGAATCAGTGTTGGATAGTTTGCCTGATGCTTGACGGAGTAAAGCTTCCATTTTTGCTGCATCATCGTCAAACTTCCCCCCAATCTTACTGATGCTTAATACGTTTACACCTTGGCGCATGGACACTTTGCCAACATCGCCACCTTGACGTGAACTACTGGCTTCATCACCCAAACCACTGATAGCAGTTTTACCTGCAAACAATGTTTTGAAACCCTTTTTTGCCATTTCTGTGTCAGGATAAGCGATGTGCATTACCTGTACTGAAAAATCTTTGGTTTCATAATCACATATTTCAGATGTATCTGTGGTGATGTTAACTGTTTTGCCAAAAGCCGTTTGGATGTCGTCAGTACTAATGAATGAACAAGCGGAAGGGGATGCTTCCGCATAGGTGAGCAGTGCTGCGATGAGATATAGTGGTGGGAATAAAAAGTACTGTTTCATTGGTGCAATCCTTATGTTTATCTTGTTTAAAACAACAAGGAGCTAACATAACACCGTTAGCTCCTTACTCATGAAGTGCCGTTTGAGTTAGTGACGCCATGTATGCCAGAGCTGGTCATCTGTACCACTAGCAAAGCAATCCATACGGTTGGTCTCTGATGCAGCACAACTAGGTGCTGAGATGAGCCTGCCACTCACTACTTTCCAGTCGAGCCAACGACTACCATCCCATTGTTTATGGTGCATCTGGTTATCGGTACCGGTGACAAATACATCTAAACGGTTGGCTTTTGAAGCAACGGCAGAGGGGGCAAAAGCCAACACACCACCCAGCCCTTCCCATGGATTCCAGCGCGTACCATCCCACCATGTATGCCAGAGTTGATTATCTGTACCGCGAGCAAAGCAGTCGATACGGTTCTCACCCCATGATGCGCAGGAAGGTGCGGATGTGAGATTACCTCCTAGTCCCTCCCAAGAACTCCAGCGCGAGCCATCCCACCATTTATGGTGTAAGCGGTTGTCTGTACCACGTACAAACACATCTAAGCGATTCGCTCCCCAAGAGGTAGCACTCGGTGCTTCGCTGAGCGCGCCACCTAGAGGTTGCCAATCCAGCCAACGCGTACCATCCCACCATTTATGCCATAGCTGAGCATCTGTGCCTCTACCGAAGACGTGTAGACGATTAGCACCGCGTGACACGACAGCAGGTGCGGAATGAAACAACCCGCCTAAACCACTCCAGTCCCCCCAGCGTGTGCCGTCCCACCATTTATGATGGTATTGGTTGTCTGTGCCACGAACGACGACATCCAAGCGATTAACTCCCCACGAGGTGACAGCCGGGGCAGAACTTAAAATACCGCCTAATCCCTCCCACGGTTTCCAGCGGGCAAACACCCAACAGCCATCTTGGGACGAACTTCGCCCACCACCAGTGGCATCACAGTGGCGATAGGCATCGTGGTGGACTTCGCAGGTATTACCACTGGCAGCCGTGATATATTCAATGCCTCTACACGCGCTGTCGCTTTCGCATAAACGCTTGCAGGCTTCAATATTTGTCACTGTGCGAGCGTAACCACGATCATTTTGAATCCAACCACCGCGCCCGTCATCAGTGCGCCAACCGCCCATACCTTGATATAACCAGTCATTAGCTAGGGCAGATATTGAGAATAGACTCAGGAAACTGATCACTATCAGTCGAGCGTAACGTGCCAATTTTGGTATTTGGTGCTTCATAAATATTCCTCCATAAACATTTTCAATAAGTTTAGCGATTTAATTTAATTACTGCTTCAACCTCCTCTAGTTATTAATTTATCAATCATCATTGGCGCATCAACTCCACCCGGCGGTTACGGGCGCGACCTTCGAGGGTGTCATTGGTGTCACGTGGGCTGGCTTCGCCATAGCCTTGGGTACTCAAACGGTTATCGGCAATCTTGAAACGTCCCACCAATGCCGTTTTCACCGCAGCGGCACGGCGGTTGGAGAGGTCAAGGTTAAAGGTATCGCTGGCAATGCTATCGGTATGCCCGCCAATGGCAAGTTTCCAATCAGGATGCTTGCCCAACAAGTCAGCAATACGTATCAAAGTTTCATCGGATTCGGGGCGTAGCGTGGCACTGTTAAAGCTGAAAAAGATGTCGTAAATATCAACCTTTTCACCCGCTTGCAGGGCTTTTTCCAGCTCAGCAGCCTTGTTGTCACTCCCCGCGCCATTACCGCCAGCACCTTGACCAAGGCTCAAGCTACCCGTACCGCCGCCCATTGAACCTGTACCTGTACCGCCACTACCGTTGCCAGTACCCGTATCTCCACCACCGCCACTGGCTGCACCGCCGCTACCGGTGGGGAAAGGTTCGGCATCAGTGTCGAATTCGCCGGATATATCCAGCGGCTTGCCTGTATTGGTCGCTATTGGCAGGTCATCGCTGCCTTGGCAGTCAAAGGTAATCTGCGTCACTTGCAGGCGATCCCGCTCTGACGAGGCAGGTGAGGTGGCGGCAATTTCTTCCAGCATTTTGCTCATCACCGGGTCATCGGCAAACTTGGCTTTCAAGGCTTCATCCGCACCAAAACCCAGACGGAATTTGAGTATCAGTGGATTATCGGGATCATCCAGTACAAAAAACTCGGCTTTTTCCTCACCGAACAAGCCGTTGATGTGTAATGCAGGCAATTCTGCCGGTTTGCCATTCAGCAATACGGGAAAGGGGACGGGGCTTTTATCGGGCAATGCCAGCGCATACACCGAGGGGGCAAACCACCAGCGATAGGGTGAATCAGGGTCAAGCACGTTTTCCGGGGTCGCACTGTAGTTGAGCGTGGTAACGATGGAAACGTCTGCTTTACCAGTGGTTTTCAGGCGGGTGTAATTGTCGTGGGTCAGACTGATAGCAACGCTGTTCGGCACAGTTTCCGGCAGAATCGGGCTGAAAACTGCCAGATAGTAAGGTGCTTTTTGCTGGTCTGCGTGCAGGATACGGCGGGTGACGTTGGTGGCAACCAGTTCTGGTGGCTTGTCGCTGAAGGGGTCATTGACCTCGTGTTCGCTGGAGTAATGCAGGGTAACGCCGGTTTCATCGACACTGGTAATGCGTTTGATGGATTCGTAATCACCGCTGCTTTGGTTGATGGCGGTGACGATGTTTAAGCCGGGGCAAAGCGGAATGTTGGGAGGTGTCGCAGCGGTAACACAGCCCCCCAGCGTTAGCCAAACAGCGGATATTAGAGGCAGGAGGGTGCGTACATTCATGCCTTAGTTACCCATCGTTCCCATCATACCGGGCAGACCGATACCGAGACAGAAGGTATTTTGCCGTTTGGCACGGTACACGCAGGCATCGCCACCGCCCACGGCACTGTTGTATCCGGCACTGAATACGCCATCGCCTGCCGGGTCGCGGGTCGTCAGATTACCACCGTCGGATTTATCGCTTTTCCCCATCGACACAATTGGCGCACCCGTATCGTTATACACCGCCACCAAACGGGGTTCCGCCATCATGGCAATGACATCCTTGCCGTTTTTAGCGACACCCACCGCGCCGTGTTCCCCTTCCAAGGTTGTCCCCATGAAAGCCACATTTTCGCCTTTGGTATTGGCAGTCCTGACCGTTCCCGCACCACCCGCCGCTGGGTTCATGCCCGCAGAAACCACCGCTTTACCTTGTTCGTTATACAAACGTAAGGCAACTTTTTTACCCGGAAGCGCGGCAATTTCTGCTGCGGGTAAAGCAGCTTGCCCTTGAACCTCACGGATAAACAAACCACTACCGCCTAAAGCAGACGTACCGACCCCAGAGGCGAAATGGTTATGCTCGGCAGCAGCACTGGAACCTGTGGCAGTGTCGGCATTCAAATAAGCACGGTTATCGGCTGAAATACGAGCGCTCAGGCGTGCGTATTCTGCATTGCGCTGTAACAGGATACTCGGCTTGCCCTGCTCACCCATGACCAGGTAATCCGTCCCTTGATTATCGGTGGTAACACTTAGAATCACCCTACCGTTCTTGTCCACTACCTTGAACGGGGCTTGTACCGTATTGCGGCTGGCTTCCAGTTTGCTGAGGCGCAAATTTAAATCCACCAGTTGTGACACCATCTGTTCGGGCTTCATTTCACCGATTGCTTTGAGGAGTGCTTCTTTTTCTGGATCGGGCGGGGTTTCCGGTTTATTGGGATCGCAAAGCGAGGAGCCTAAACCGCCGATGGCTGTCCCTCCGCCATGAACGCCATAACCTGAGCAATCTATTGTTGCCTGCCCACCCGTATCGCCAGCGTTCTGCATTTCCTCAAGCGCTTTGGCAAACTCGCCTTTTTCGGGGGCTTCGAGTGCCTTGACTGCCTCGCTAAACGCGTTGCCCACCGCATCAACAGGTCTGGCTATATCCGTTGCTGATGCGGTAAAGGTTCCCATGACAGCAAGTGTGAATGCCACAAATGGCTTAGACCATTTTTTCATTTACCACTCCTCAGCACTATTAGCGTGTAACGTAAGTCATTGACTTATTTGATAAGAATTGAGTAACAGCCACCTAACTCTGTGTTTCGTGCAGCCGTTTCCGCCTGCAACATATCCGCATTCGCTTTGTTAGCCACGCACCACCCGTAATGGCTATCATGGCTTCCTTGCCAGCGAGCGTTAGGGCCTAACCGGCAATCCAGTTGATTGGCTTTTTCAAACGCTACTTTTTTATCGAATTGAGCCACCGCACCGTCAGCGTATTCACCGCACTTCTTTTCAATCATGGTGGTTTGGGGAGCAGTTGGAATGCCGCCACTTGGTGCGGTGTTCGAGGTATTGGTGTAGGGCACAATTTCCCAGCGGACATTTGGCTGGTCAACACACTCCCAGCCGGTGATGGGGTCGCCGTTATTGGTGGTGTTACCGTGCTGGTGCAAACACAAGCCAGTGGTTGACTGAAATTTGACGTATTTGCCTTCACCGGGTAATTGCGTCCATGTTTGCCCGATTGGGCCAGCGTAGTTGCACGTCTGCTGAATAATCGGCGTACCGTTGGTGCGTTTGTCACCCTCTACCGTCAGGCATTTGCCACTGTGTTGGAAGCGCAGGAAAAAGTAACCGCTGCCAGCAGGAATTTTCTCAATGCGGACATTCGGTTGATCCACGCACTCCCATTGTGTCACCGCCGCACCTTCCGCTTGGGATGCACCGTGTTGGTGAGCGCATTTACCGCTGTGTTGCGCTTTCAGGTAAAACACGCTCTCAGGTACAGGTTCAGCAACCGCTGTCATCATCCAAGTTGCACCAAGCAGGGCGCTGAACGCTGCTGAAACAATCGTCAAGGTTTTCATGGGGGTTTCTCCATCGCAAGTATCACTCTTAAGATACCAATATAATACCAGAAAGTCATTTTGACAATTCTCAAGCAGATGAATTTTTTCTAAAGAAGATGGTTTATTCTCCCAAAATCCTTTTACACTCTTGTGCGATAAGAGCAGACAGTGTGTGGATGACGATGCCCGTATTTATTTTAGGTAGTTATGTGCAAGCGCATAGCTTGAGTGTAGTGCAATTGCCCGCTGCTGGAGCCTCCATAGAGGCGCAACAGTGCTGGGTGGAACACGGTGGCAAAGGCTTGAACCTCGCGATTGGAGTGCACCGTTTAGGCGTGTCAACCCAAACACTCTTTGCGGTAGGCGATGACGCGCCGGGTCATGCCTTGCGGGCGTTACTGCACAGCGAAGGCATGACGACGCAAGGGATAATACCAATGCCAGTACCTTCCGGTTTTGGTGTTGGTTTGGTTGCTGCTGATGGCAGCAATACCATCGTGGTGTATCCGGGCGCTAATGCACAACTCACGGCTGCGCATGTGCAGACCGTCAGCCAACGTTTGCGTGAATGCCAAATCGTTTGCGCCCAATTGGAAGTTCCTGATGCCCCTATCCTTGAAGCGTTTCAGCAAGCACGGCAACAGGGTATTAAAACCCTGCTAAACCCCTCCCCTTGGCGCATGACTGACCCGGAAGTATTGGCACTGACCGATAGTTTGGTACTCAACGAAACCGAAGCAGCGGCTTTTTTTGGTATTAAAGATGCGCCTATGTTGTCGATTGCCGAATGGTTGCGCTTACTGCCAACAGTGGGATGGCTGGGGGAATTAGTGGTGGTGACATTGGCTGAGCGTGGTTGTGTTGCATTGCAGCGCGGACAGGGGGCGATCCATGAACCCGCGTGGACAATTAGGGCGGTTGATCCCACCGGAGCGGGTGACGCCTTCACATCAGGCTTGGTGTATGCCTTGCTACACCACTATCCACTGAGGAATGCCTTGCGTTTTGCCAATGCATGTGGCGCGATTGTAGCGGCACAGTTGGGGGCTTTAGCGGCATTTCCCACCCACACCGCTGTGTTGGGCTTCATGGCTAAACAGCAGGATTCATCTTCAAGGTAATGCGGTACGTATACGCATCGCCACGAAACGTCCCCTCCACGTATTCGACCATCTGCCCTGTCGTGGTATAAGTCTTGCGCTTAAGTAGCAGGCATGGACTGGGTTCCGTAAAGCCAAACGCCAACATTTCTTCCGTATTGCTCATCGCCGCTTCAATGGTTTGCTCACCGTCTGCCAAGGTCACACCACAGTGCTGTTGCAGGAATTGGTAAGCCGAGCCGACCACATCCCACTCTGCCAATGCGGGCGCAAGGGTCAGGTCATACCACGCCACTTCGCGGGTCATCGGCACACCATCCCCCAAACGCAAACGTACCAACTTGAGAAAACGTGCGGTGGAAGGACGGTTAAAAATCGACGCAATGGTACGGTCACAGACAATATTACGTTCCAATAACTGTGTGGAAGGCTCCACCCCAATCTCACGCATTTCCTCGGTAAAGCCTTTGAGCTTGCCGATTTCGGGGTTAATACGCGGTGGTGATTTAACCATTACCCCCGCTCGCCCATGCGTACTAATGAAATCTTTCTCGCGCAACTCGTCGTAACAGCGCCGAATGGTGGTACGACTGAGACGCAACGCCTCCGCCAACACCCGTTCAGAAGGCAAACTATCCCCTTCTCCCAATTCCCCAGCTTGGATCATCTGGATAATTTGGCGTTGTAATTGTCGATAAACGGGTTCGGCGATGCCGGTATCGGGTTTCAAACGCTGAATAAACGCCACACTATCGTTGACGGCATTCGCGTCACTAGCGGGCATAAAACGAGCGTCAGCCAAGTTATTCATGGGTTTTCACGCAAATACATTAGAAAATTAACATATTGTCAGTATAATCGCGCCTTTCCATGAATACTATTGAGTACCTTAGCTGTGATCCAGAATCTGCGAAATATCGCCATCATCGCCCACGTTGACCACGGGAAAACCACCTTAGTTGACAAACTGTTACAACAATCCGGCACTTTGGGCGAACGCGCCGAAGTGTCCGAACGGATGATGGACTCTAACGCGCTGGAGAAAGAGCGCGGTATTACCATCTTGGCGAAAAACACCGCCCTGCGTTGGACTAACCCTGCTGATGGTATCGAATACCGCATCAACATCGTCGATACCCCAGGGCACGCGGACTTCGGCGGCGAAGTTGAGCGCGTATTGTCGATGGTTGACTCTGTATTACTGCTGGTTGACGCGGTAGATGGCCCCATGCCACAAACCCGCTTCGTGACCCAGAAAGCGTTTGCGCACGGCTTGAAACCGATTCTGGTGGTTAACAAAATCGACCGTCCCGGCGCTAACCCACACCGCGTGATGGATCAGGTGTTTGAACTGTTCGACAACCTCGGTGCATCGGATGAACAGCTCGACTTCCCCGTGGTCTACGCTTCCGCCTTGAACGGCTTTGCCGGTCTGGATGAAACCGTGAATAGCGGCGACATGACGCCGCTGTTCCAAACCATTATCGACAGCGTAGCCGCACCAGACGTTGACCCCGATGCGCCGTTCCAGTTGCAAATCAGCCAATTGGACTACAACTCCTACCTCGGCATTATCGGTATCGGGCGCATCAAACAAGGGCGCATCAAAACCAATACCCAAGTGAAAGTCATCGACACCGAAGGCAAAATTCGTAACGGTCGTGTCCTGAAAATCCTCGGTTTCAACGGTTTGGATCGCGTCGAAGTCAACGAAGCACAAGCGGGCGACATTATCGCGTTCTCCGGCATGGATGAACTGCACATTTCCGACACCGTGTGTGACCCGGATAACGTCGTGGCACTGCCACCGCTGAGCGTGGATGAACCCACCGTCACCATGACCTTCCAAGTCAACACCTCACCGTTTGCGGGCAAAGAAGTCAAAACTGGCACATCGTCACGTCGCTTGAACGAGCGCCTCAAGCAAGAATTGCTGCACAACGTCGCCTTGCGCGTCGAAGACACCGATGACCCGGAAAAATTCAAAGTCTCCGGTCGTGGCGAATTGCACTTGGGCATTCTGATCGAAAACATGCGCCGTGAAGGCTATGAACTCGCGGTTTCCCGCCCGGAAGTTATCATCCGTGAAATCGACGGCGTGAAAATGGAACCGTTTGAAAGCGTCACCGTGGACATCGAAGAGCAAAGCCAAGGCAAAGTCATGGAAGCCTTGGGCGAACGCAAAGCCGAACTCAAAGACATGGCACCGGATGGCAAAGGCCGGGTACGTCTGGAATACCTCATGCCATCACGCGGTTTGATCGGTTTCCAAACCGATTTCATGACCATGACCTCTGGCACGGGTTTGATTTATCACACCTTTGAAAACTACGCGCCGGTTAAACCGGGCGCTATTGGGCAACGCCACAACGGCGTGTTGATTTCCAACAGCACAGGTAAAGCACTGGCTTACGCCATTTTCAACCTACAAGACCGTGGGCGCATGTTCATCGGTCACGGTGAAGAAGTGTACGAAGGCATGGTGATCGGTATTCACAGCCGTGACAACGACTTGGTGGTTAACCCGTTAAAAGCCAAGCAATTAACCAATATTCGTGCTGCGGGTACGGATGAAAACCTGATTCTGGTTCCACCGATTCGCATGACACTGGAACAGGCAATGGAATTCATCGACGACGACGAACTGGTCGAAATCACCCCGAAAAGCATCCGCATCCGCAAGCGTTTCCTGCTGGAGCACGAGCGTAAACGCGCGGGCAGCAAGAAAGAAGAGGCGTAAGCCAACCACGGAAAGGGGTCAATTAAGACCCCTTTTTCCATTTAACCTTGAGAACAAGGGCTTCATGATGAAAAAAACGTTATTACTGACCGTATTACTGAGCAGCGTGCTCTTGCAGGGCTGCGCCGTACAAGTTGCCAGCAGCGCTGTTGGTCTTGCCGCTGGCACAGCCATTGGGGTGGCGAAAGTGCCGTTTCAGGTAGGGGGCGCTGTTGCCGATGTCGTCACCGGCAAGTAGATACACCTACCTCACCCCTTGATCAGTTGCAGGAATTCCTGGCGCGTGCGGCTATTCTCGCGAAACTCCCCTAACATCATCGACGTTACCGTGGAAGATTGCTGTTTTTGCACGCCACGCATCATCATGCAGAAGTGCTGGGCTTCCAGCACCACGCCAACGCCTGCCGCGCCGGTCACTTGCTGAATCGCGTCGGCAATCTGCTTGGTCATGTTTTCCTGAATCTGCAAACGTCTGGCGTACATATCGGTAATGCGGGCAATCTTCGATAGCCCCAGCACCTTGCCTTTGGGCAAGTACGCAATATGCGCCTTGCCGACAAAGGGCAGCATATGGTGTTCGCACAAGGAATAGAATTCGATGTCTTTCACCACTACCATTTCATCGTTATCAGAATCGAAAACCGCGCCATTCACGATGGTTTCCAGTGATTGCTGATAGCCTTGGGTCAAAAAACCGAAGGCTTTAGCGGCGCGTTCCGGGGTTTTTTGCAACCCGTCACGGGTAATATCTTCGCCGATGCTGGTAATCAGCTCAGCGTAGAGTTGGCTGGCGTCTGTCATTGTTATTGTCCTGCTGGGTAGTTAAGTATGACAACAACGTTAAGCTGATTACCGCCAGATGACAAGTAAGGCGGGAAACAGAGTGGTTAGCCTCCATAGCAATCAGGCATTGCGCTCGCGGGCAACCGCCCGATGCCCAATATCCGTGCGGTAATACACCTTATCCCAATCAATCGCCTCCACCAGTTTGTAAGCATTTTTCTGCGCTTCGGTCACGTTGTTGCCTAAACCTACCGCGCACAACACTCGCCCACCGTTAGTCACAACCTTACCATCTTGGAATGCAGTACCCGCATGAAACACCTTGCCATCCAGAATGGACGCGACTTCCAACCCGGCAATGGCATCACCTTTGCGGTAAGCATCCGGGTAGCCACCCGCAGCCAACACCACGCCCAATGACGCACGGCTATCCCACTCGGCGGTGACTTTATCTAAACGCGCATCCAACGCCGCTTCCAGCAAGCCGACGAAATCGGACTGCAAGCGCACCATTATCGGCTGAGTTTCAGGGTCACCAAAGCGGCAATTGAATTCCAGCACTTTCGGCACGCCTTGCGCATTGATCATCACGCCTGCGTACAAAAAGCCGGTGTAGGGAATGCCATCCGCCGCCATGCCGCGCACGGTGGGGTAAATCACGTCCTGCATAATGCGTTCGTGCATCGCCGGTGTCACTACAGGCGCGGGGGAATACGCACCCATGCCGCCCGTATTCGGGCCTTTATCGCCGTTATCGCGGGCTTTGTGGTCTTGCGAACTCGCCATTGCCAGCACGTGTTCGCCATCCACCATCACGATGAAACTGGCTTCTTCGCCCAGCAAAAACTCCTCGATCACCACGCGACTGCCCGCCGCACCAAAGGCATTGCCTGCCAGCATATCCTGCACTGCTGCAATCGCCTCGTCTTCGGTTTGCGCCAGAATCACACCTTTACCCGCCGCTAATCCGTCGGCTTTCACCACAATCGGCGCACCCATTTTGCGGATGTAGGCAATCGCCGGTTCAACCTCGGTGAAATTCGCGTATTCAGCCGTGGCAATGTGATGCCTTGCCAGAAAATCCTTGGCAAAGGCTTTTGACGATTCCAATTGCGCCGCTTGCTGGGTCGGACCAAAACAACGTAAACCCGCCGCCCGGAATTTATCCACAATGCCTTTGGATAATGGCGCTTCGGGACCTACCACCGTCAAGGCAATTGTGTGTTCCTTGGCATACGCCACCAATGCATCCACATCTTCCGCCGCAATCGGCACATTGCGCATATTCGGTTCTAACGCCGTACCTGCATTACCGGGAGCAACCAGCACCTCGCTCACCCGCCCGGATTGTGCAATCTTCCATGCCAGCGCGTGTTCACGTCCGCCGCCGCCTACTACCAGTACTTTCATCCTGTTACTCCCATTGCATCCTGAAAAACGCACCATTAAAGCGGGATTAGGTAGCCGTTTCAAGCGTTCATGCGTTTAATCATCAGTAAGTTGAAGCCGGAAACACCGCGCATAAAGGAATAGCCGGGATATGAATCAGTATTGTTACTATGGATGCTTGCTCATCGCCACCGCATTAATGGGATGCGGACAAAAAACACACCCATCAGTGGTCACGTTACCCGCTAGCCGCGTGATTGCCACCTTGTACGCCGTGCATACTGACACTAACACGGATACTGTCCCCTGTTATCACCTGCCCGATGCCAGCTCGCCTGCTGCCCTGCATTTGCGCCATCAACAACAGGTTCACTTGGCTTCACCACAGGCTACGATGGTGCAACAAGGTGAAACTTACTGGCTGCATATTGACGCACGCACCCCACCCCAGCCCGCCTGTTACCTAAATGTACGCCACCTAATGCCACTCGCCTGAACACTCTGGTATCCTCACGACTTTCTCAAACAACCAGCATCACCACCATGAGCAATACCGTCCAAGCCAATAGCCGCATTCGCTGGAATTACCAGTTATTCCTCGCCGATGGGCATAAGGTGGAAGCCAGCGAAGACCCCGCTGGCGACATTCTACAACTAGGGAAAGGTGACATTCACCCCAATCTGGAAAGCGCCTTAATTGGTTTACCCCAAGGCGAACCCATTCGTCTGATTATTATGGCAGATCAAGCCTTTGGGTATCCCGATCCTGAGGCTATCCAAACACTGGCTCACAGTGAATTTCCCGCCGACATACCCTTGGCTAGCGGGCAAATCATCAGCTTCTCACTGCCATCTGGGCAAGAAATCCCCGGTAAAGTGCTAGACATTAGCCCCGACAGCGTGACGGTCGATTTCAATCATCCGCTGGCTGGGCATAACATCACGTTTGAATTGGAAATTCTCGACATTTTATAACCCAGTTCGCAATTACATTAAAAAAACCAGCTATAAATTCTAAAAATTTCCCCTGCACGCGCATTTGGTTGATCATAAGCGGCATCAAAATCAACAACCAAATTAGTCACATGACAACAATTGCGCATATTTCCGACCTGCATTTTGGGTGTGAAGCACCGATGCTGCGGGAAGGCTTACTGGAAACACTGGAGCACATCCACCCCGAACTGGTAGTCATCAGCGGCGACTTAACCCAACAAGCCAGCCGCCGTGAATTCCGTGCCGCACGGGAGTTTCTGGATAACCTCCCCTACCCTTACCTGATTGTTCCCGGCAACCACGACCTCACCGAACGCAATCTACCGGAACGTCTGCTATTTCCTTGGCAAAAATGGCGGCACTATATTTCACCCGAACTCGAACCCGTCAAACACGCAGAAGCGTTTATTGCTATCGGTATTAACACCGCACGACGTGCCAGCTTGCACCCCGACTGGTCACGCGGCAGTATCAGTCGGATGCAAGTCGCCCGTATCCGTCGCCAATTGCAAACCACCCCAGCAACCAGCTTGCGTCTGTTAACCGCACACCATCCCTTCTGGTTGCCCGCCATGTTCGCGCACCGTGAACTGATCAGACGCGGGGAAACTGCCCTGCAAGCCCTCCAGTCCGAAGTCGACATTATCCTCAGCGGGCATGTGCATCTGGCTTACGCGCAAGTCACGCAAGGTGTCATCGTGTCCCACGCGGGCACAACACTATCCAACCGCCTACTGCTGCACCACACCAATAGCTTCAACGTCATTCGCGGCGACCGCCAACGCCTCAGCCTAGAATTGATGGAATGGGGCAGCCAGCGCTTCCGCCTGTCACGCCAGCAAGTATTCCGGCGGCACGAGGATGGCTGGCACCAGCAGTATTAGTGTTATAATAAGCACCCGATCACCATAACCAAGACGCCATGCAATACCCCAACGCTACCTACATCGCCCAAACCCGCTGCTGGTTAGAAAACGTCGTCCTCAAGCACAATCTCTGCCCGTTTGCCCACAAGCCATTCAAAGGCGGGCAAATCCGCTTTGTCGTCACCGATTCCGCTCGTCCCGAATTCTTATTGGAAGATTTACAGCACGAGCTCGAACAACTCCGCGCCACCCCTGCGAGTGAAGTCGAAACCACCCTGTTGATTCATCCGGGTACGCTGGAGGATTTTCTCGATTACAACGACTTCCTCGATCTGGTCGATGTGCTCTTGGAAGACGGTGGCTTTGAAGGTGAGTTTCAGGTAGCCAGTTTCCACCCTGACTACCAGTTTGACGGCACGCGCCCGAACGACGCAGAAAACTACACCAACCGCTCACCTTGGCCAATGCTGCACCTCATCCGCGAAGACAGCTTAGCGCAAGCCATTGACAGTTATCCTGATGTCGATGCGATTCCTGAGCGCAATATTGCCACCATGAATGCACTGGGAACCGCACACCACCGTCACGTGTTGGAAACCTGTTTACAAACGAAAAAAGAGCCTGAATGAAAAACCACATCCACCGTATCCGCGAAGAACTCCCGCTGGTTCTTCTGTTTCTCGCCACCATTTGGGTGGTGTTTTTGTTGGATCGTATCCTGCCACTGGAACGCTTGGGGCTGATTCCGCGCGACTTAGGCGGCTTGATTGGCATTGTGACCATGCCATTTCTGCATTCCAACTTTACGCATTTGCTGAACAATACTGTGCCTTTGGCGGTATTGCTGACGTTACTGGCGGGTTCGCGTACTGATTCACGTGCGGCGGTGGCACTGGTGGCGGTCGTGGGCGGGGTATTGCTGTGGTTGTTTGGGCGCGGGCATTCGCTGCACATTGGCGCAAGCGGGCTGGTGTTTGGGCTGGCGGTGTTTTTAATCGTTTCCGGCGCATTGGAACGGCGCATTGTGCCGCTACTCGTCAGTGCTTTCGTGGCATTCACTTACGGCACAACCTTGCTCACAGGCATTCTGCCTTGGCAATCCGGCGTATCGTGGGATGGGCATCTGCTCGGCGGGGTCGCAGGGGGTTTGGTCGCTTGGCTATTAGTGCGCAAAACCCCAGCCGCCTGATTGCTTATGCTTACACCGGAATGCCGGACTCACCAATGGTGCGCAGAGCTTTCAGGACATCCAAGCGCGTAATGACCCCCACCACGCGGTTATCATCCACCACGGGGTAACGGCGATAATGGTCATCCATGAACATTTTTGCCACATCGAGGATGCTGTCTTCCGCATCCACGGTGCGCACATCTCGTGACATTTTTTCCCCTATCGTGCCGCGCCAGCCAGAGTGGTAGCCCGAACGCAATGCCGCATCAATGCAGTCAGTAACGGACAGAATCCCGACCAAATTACCTCTGTTGTCCATCACCGCACCACCAAACAGGTTGCGGTCGGTAAAAATATCGACGGCTTCGCGCATATCCTGATTTTCATACAGGGTAGCGAGGCGATTTGACATGTAATGACGTACCGACAATGAAACTTCCGCCATGATGGACTCCTCCAGCTTATTCAAGATTTTAAAATATCATGCCGTTTCAGTACGGCTTCGCGTTGTTCTTGTGCCATTTTTTGTTTGCGTTTCTCACAAGGATTAGAACAGGAACAGTCACTTTTTTCTATACCCGGAATCGCGGACAAGCCACCACAACTGCCTTGCAGGCTACGATGATTCAAAATCCAGCCCAAAGCCAAGCCAGTAATTGCCAACCCAAAAATAAGAAAAGTTAATAGAAACACTTCCATCATTATTTACCGTTAATCTTAGTAATTCGGAATATTATCATGTTGCACTGCAAAAATATTTCACTTTCACGAATTTTGCGCTACTATCACCTTGGGTTAGACAACTAACCCATTTCCTCCTAGCGGTTCGGGGTGGACATCCACCCCGCTCTTTATCGCTAAAAATCAAAGAATTAGAACAAGATCCTATCGGGTGCTGATTCTGAATAATGTCAGAATTTAGAGTAAACTGATTGATTTCAC
>CAYNNA010000008.1:0-49929 GCA_964398375.1 uncultured Thiothrix sp. | reverse complement strand
CCGTTGTAGCTTAGGCTTGAACAGTGAACTTGTCCTATAGTATGGGGTCTGTGCTTGTTTGAAGGAGGTTTACATGTTCCGCAAAATAACAGGATTGCTGGTGGGTGTGGTCTTGTGGTCAATATCGGCGGTTATCGCGGCTGATTCTGCGTTGAGGCAAAATTTGCTGACGGCTGCTGATACCAAAGCCAGTGGCGACTATGCGTTTTCCCAGTGCCGTGAGTTAACCGGGCAGGTGTTTGATGCGGCGAGCCAGAAGAAAAAAGCGCTGATTGTGGGCGATAGTTACGCCTGTGATTTTCTGAATAGTGTGCAGGAAAATGGTTATTTGGGTGATTACCAGCTTGCGCTGCGTTTTATTCCGTATGACTGCCAAACGGTGGCAGGTGACGATGCCCCCAAGTATATTGCGGCGAAAGACCGTGGTTTTTGTGCTACGCCAGAGCGGGCAGATAGCTTGGAACGTGCCAAAGCGCAGATGCAGGAAGCCGATTTGGTAATTTTTGCGTTTCGTTGGAAGCCTGATATTGCAGCAGCGTTACCACAGACACTGCGTGCCTTGGCGCTATCACCCAAGCAACAAGTAGTGGTGGTGGGAAACAAATTTTTTGGTCAAATTTCTGTGAGAAACTATTTGAAAATGCCTGCTAATGATTTGAAAAAATTAGAGAATAAGGTTGATCCAGAAGAGGCTAAAACGATTAATGCAGTCTTGGCTAAGGGCTTAGGCAAAGAGATCGTATTTGTTGACCCACATAGCTTGTTGTGTGGTGATGATACGAGTTGCCCCTTGTTTACCGATGAGGTGAATTTGATTTCGTATGATGGTCGGCATTTGACCAAGGAAGGGGCGCGTTACGTGGGCAGGGTGTTGTTCCAGCGTTCGGCGTTGGGGAAAATGTGACGCTAAATCCACATTTCCTGCATGACCTTTGCACGTGATTCGGGCAGAATCGCGGCTTCTCTTTGTGGAAACCACTTTAAACTATGAGCCGTTTGTTGCGTTCCGGTGCTGTGATCAGTGCCATGACCATGATTTCCCGCGTGTTGGGCTTGGTACGAGATATGATTGTTGCGCGGTATTTTCCGGTGGATGGCGCAACTGATGCCTTTTATGTGGCATTCCGTATCCCTAACCTGCTGCGGCGTTTGTTTGCGGAAGGGGCGTTTTCCTTAGCCTTTGTGCCGGTGTTGTCGGAATACAAGGAGAAACGGGATCGGGCAGCACTCAAGGATTTGATTGACCACGTGGCGGGTTATCTGGCGTTAATTCTGCTAGTGATTACGGTCATTGGGGTAGTGGCAGCGCCTGTGGTGATGTGGGTATTTGCACCCGGATTCGAGAGTAAGCCGAATGCCCGCCCGGATTTGGCTGTGGAAATGCTGCGGATTACTTTCCCCTATATTTTGTTTATTTCGCTGACAGCGTTTGTCAGTGGGATTTTGAATACATTCCATCGGTTTGCGATTCCGGCATTAACACCTGCGTTGTTGAATGTGGTGATGATTGCAGCGGCGGTGTGGGGTGCGCCTTACTTTGATGAGCCGATTTTGGCATTGGCGTGGGGGGTGTTTTTTGCGGGGTTGGCACAGTTGGTGTTTCAGTTGCCGACTTTGATGCGCTTGGGATTATTACCGCGTTTGCGTTTGCGTAAGGCACACGAAGGTGTCAGCCGGATTATGAAGCTGATGATTCCAACCTTGTTTGGTTCGTCAGTGGCGCAGTTGAATTTGTTGATTAATACCTTATTGGCTTCGTTTTTAGCGGTGGGTAGTATTTCGTGGTTGTATTACTCCGACCGTTTTGTGGAATTGCCGCTCGCGATTGTGGGCGTGGCGTTGGGGACGGTCATTCTACCCAAATTATCCAGTGATCATGCTAAGGCGGATGCTGTACAATTTCAGCAGACGATGGATTGGGCGTTACGTCTGGGAGTGTTGATTTCACTGCCTGCCACATTGGGCTTGGTCTTGTTGGCAAAGCCAATTTTGGCGACGGTGATGATGCACGGTGAGTTTGCTTGGCGAGATGTGCAAATGTCATCCTTGAGCCTGATGACGTATGCTGTTGGTTTGAGCGGTTTTATTCTGGTTAAAGTATTAGCGCCGGGTTTTTATTCGCGTCAAGATACTAAAACCCCTGTGAAAATCGGCATGATCGCGATTGGGGCGAATATGGCACTGAATGTCTTGATTGTGTTGCCTTGGTATTTTTCGGGTATGGCGGGAGCGCACGCGGGATTGGCATTGGCAACCGCATTGGCAGGTTATGTGAACGCAGGTTTGTTATTTTATCACTTGCGCAAGCAGCAGATTTTTCAACCCATCAAAGGTTGGCTGGGCTTTTTGCTGAAAATCGGAGTGGCTTCTGTGGTGATGACAGCACTGGTTTGGCTGGCATCTCCGGCGGATGCTTGGTGGCAAACGGCTTCCACATGGGCACGAATTGGCTGGTTAACAGGTCTGATAGTGTTGGCATTAAGCAGTTATTTTATGGCGCTGCGGCTATTGGGAATGCCGTTTAGGCAAATGTTGGGGCGCTGAAACTTTTTTCTCTGTTACACTGCGCACCAGTGTCAGAATACATCCTACAGGAATCTATAATGAAAAAATTAGTTACACTGCTGTCCGTTCCAGTCGTTTTGCTGGTTGCTTGGGGCGGTACAAGTTGGTACATCGGTCAGCAGACTGAAACCACGTTGAAACAGTTTATCGAGCAACAAAATCAAGCCTCTGCACAAAGCGGCATTAAACAAGAGCTGGTCAGCTACGAAAAAAGCGCCTTGGGTGCTACTGCGATTACCAAGCTGACGATGGATTTGCCACCGTTGAGCGATTTGGGTGAAATTCAATTCGTTAATGAAATTAGCAATGGTCCGGTATTCCTTGGCGGCGGCAGCCCGGTGCAGTTTGGTACGGCACGAATCCACACGCAATTGGATATGGCAGCGTTGGATGCTGAGCAGCGTGAATGGTTAACCACAGCGTTTGCGGGCAAAGCACCGTTGGAAGGGCATACGGTGATTGGTTTTGGCGGTAATACGGTTTACAACTTCACCACGAATCCGTTGCAAGTGGATCAGGATGGCACGACCGCACAGATGGATAGCATAACCCTGTCCGGTACTTCAGCGCCGGATATGACGGGTAAGATTTCCATGCAAGCGGGTAAAATTGAAATTAAAGATGCCACCGCGCAATTCACCCTGCCTTCCATGCAATTAGAGGGTGACATGACCGGCATGATCGGCGGGCAAGCTTTGGGTACGTTTGATCTCAAAATGCCGGGCGTGAGCATTTTAGCAGAAGAAACAACCGTACCTGTCAGCTTCGACCTAGCGATGCAGTCCGATAGTGGCATTACGGATAATGAATTGGCAGGTAAAGTCGCTATGCAAGCGACCAATATTCAGGGCGTAGACGATGCGCTCAGCAAGCTTGATTTCAAACTCGATGTCAGTGGTCTGGATGTGGCGGGTGTGCAAGAGTTGGGCAAGTTACAAGCCGAATTGCAAAGCGTTCAGAACCAGATGCTGTGGAGTGCCGAAGCAATGGAAACCCCGGAAGGTCAGCAAAAACAGCAGGAATTGATGACGCAATTGACCGATGCCACCGGCAAAGTTGTTGAAACCTTGTTTGCTAAAGTGCTGAAAACCGACAAAAGCCGTTTGCATACCACGCTCTTGGCTGAAAGCTCCAAGGGTAGGCTGAATGCCGATGTGGATTTGACCTACACGGGTAAAACAGCCCCCGATATGATGGCGCTTGCCAGTTATGGTCCTAATGAGTGGGCAACCATGATGAAGGGCAAGATGACATTGGATGCGGATAAAGCTTTGTTGCCACCCGGTTCTGAGATGATGCTGACGCCACTCAGTGAGCAAGGTTTGCTGAAGTTGGAAGGCGAGAAAATTACCAGTGCCGTCGAGCTGGCAGGCGAAAATGTTACCTTGAATGGTCAGCAGATGAGTTTTGCTGATTTTGTCAATATGCTGGCACCGCCAGGTATGGATCAGGGCATGATGGAAGAGGGCGGCGACCCAAATATGGGGATTCCCGACGATTTGATGAAAAAAATCGAGGCAGAAGGCTTGACCCCGGAAATCATCCAGTTACTGGAAGAAAGTGATGATGTTCCGAAAGAAACCATCGAGATTATGAAACAATTGCAGCAAATGCAGGAGCAAATGGGTGCCGGGGAAGCGCCAGCGACTGACCCGGCAGCTAAGGCAGATGATAACAAGGAGTAAAGGATAATGGCGGAAAATGCAACTTCCCCCTACATTTTTGAAGCAACCGCGCAGAATTTCCAGCAAATCATGGAAAGTTCCTACCAAGTCCCCATCTTGGTAGATTTTTGGGCGGATTGGTGTCAACCGTGCAAGATGCTGATGCCGATTTTGACCAAGTTGGTGAATGAATACCAAGGTGGCTTTTTGTTAGTGAAGGTCAACAGTGATCAGCAACAACAATTGGCAGCACAGTTTGGCGTGCGCAGTATACCAACGGTTAAAGTCATCAAGGATGGCAGGATTGTGGATGAGTTCACGGGAGTACAGCCAGAAGCCGAAATCCGCAAACTGATTGACCGTCATCGTACCCGCAAGACCGAGCCGTACCGCCAGCAAGCGCTGGAAATGTACAACAACGGTGATTTGCCGGGCGCAACCCAATTGATGGAACAGGTGGTACAGCACGAGCCGGATTTCTACGAAGCCGTGGTGGAACTTGCCGGAATGCTGATTCAGCAAGAACGTGCTGACGAAGCCGAAGTGTTGTTGCAAGGCATTCCGCCGGATGCGATCGACAATCAGATTCTCAGCCAACTGTTGGCGGATGTGAAACGCGCCAAGTTGCAGGCGCAAGTGGTGGGTGTGGATACGTCGGCACTTGAACAGCAATTAGCCGCAAATCCCGACGACCTTGCCACCATGCTGGAATTGGCCAAAATCCGTGTTGCGATGGATGAGATTGAAGCTGGGCTGGATCTGTATTTCACCGTGCATAAAAAAGACAGCAAGTTTCAGGATGGTGCTGGCAAACAAGGGCTGTTCAATACGTTTGAACTGATCGGCAGCGCGAATCCATTGGTTAAAAAATATCGCAATAAGTTATTTGCCTTGTTGTACTGATATTTCTCGCCGTATTGCTGGCATTTTTCGGGTGTCGCCCTTGAAATCCCCAAACTAAACCCTACTTTCCACGGCGAAATGATTTTTATCGCCGTGGAGTAGCACAATGAATGATCCCAAAGACAATAACCTGCAAGACGCAGCGACAAACGGTGTGGAAGACGCTGTGGTTGAAGTGATGGATATTGAGCCATTAGACACCGATACCTTGCAAACTGAACTCGATAAAGCCAAAGCTGAAGCCGCTGATAACTACGAACAATTGCTGCGGGCGCAAGCAGAACTGGCAAATCAACGCCGCCGTTCGGAAAAACAAATTGAAGATGCGCACAAATACGCTGCCCAAAAGTTCCTAGAATCCATCATTCCGGTGATCGACAGTTTGGAAATGGGGATGCAGGCGCAGGGCGATATTGAGCAAATCCGTGAAGGCATGGCGCTTACCCTCAAGCAGTTTGAAACCGTCATGGAAAAATTCAACATTACTTCCGTTGGCAAACCGGGTGATGCCTTCAACCCTGAACATCATCAAGCCATGTCGATGCAGCCTCACCCCGACTTCGACAACAACACTCTGTCACTGGTCATGCAAAAGGGTTACTTGCTGAATGGGCGGGTAGTGCGCCCTGCAATGGTTATGGTTTGTAAAAAGTAAGTTTGCAAACGTAAAAATTCTGTCACCTTGGCTCTTGAAAACGGGCAGATAACCCCACATAAACAAGCCAATCGTGAAAACCTTAAGAAAAGAATTCTGGAGATAAGATTATGGGAAAAATTATTGGTATTGACCTTGGCACCACCAACTCTTGCGTAGCGGTTATGGATGGTGATAAACCACGGGTTATCGAAAATGCAGAAGGCGATCGCACCACGCCGTCGATTATCGCGTTCATGGATGACGAAGTGCTGGTCGGGCAAACCGCCAAGCGCCAAGCTGTTACCAACCCTGAAAACACCTTGTACGCCATCAAGCGTTTGATTGGTCGCCGTTTCCAAGAAGATGCGGTGCAAAAAGACATTAAACTCGTACCCTACAAAATCATCAAAGCTGATAATGGCGATGCGTGGGTAGATGTGCGCGGTAAGAAAATGGCACCGCCGGAAATTTCTGCCCGCGTATTGATGAAAATGAAAAAGACTGCCGAAGATTATCTCGGTGAACCCGTGACTGAAGCGGTCATCACCGTTCCGGCTTATTTCAACGATTCACAACGTCAAGCGACTAAAGACGCCGGTCGAATTGCTGGTTTGGAAGTTAAGCGCATTATCAATGAGCCAACTGCGGCAGCATTGGCTTATGGGATGGATAAATCCAAAGGCGATAGCAAAATCGCGGTCTACGACTTGGGTGGTGGTACGTTCGACGTATCCATCATCGAAATTGCCGACGTTGATGGCGAAATGCAGTTTGAAGTACTGTCCACCAACGGTGACACCTTCCTCGGCGGTGAAGACTTCGATATGCGTTTGATCGACTATCTGGCAGATGAATTCCGCAAAACCAGCGGCATTGACCTCAAAGGCGATGCGTTGGCGATGCAACGTCTGAAAGATGCGGCAGAAAAAGCCAAGATCGAGCTGTCAACCAGCCAGCAGTCTGACGTGAACTTGCCGTACATTACCGCTGATGCCACTGGTCCAAAGCACTTAAATATTAAAGTGAGTCGCGCCAAGCTGGAATCATTGGTAGACGATTTGATCGAGCGGACAATGGTGCCGTGTAAGATCGCCCTGAAAGATGCAGGCTTGTCTGCTGCACAAATTAACGATGTTATTCTGGTCGGCGGTCAGACGCGGATGCCTAAAGTGCAAGAAGCGGTGAAAAACTTCTTTGGTAAAGAGCCACGCAAAGACGTTAACCCTGATGAAGCAGTTGCCGTTGGTGCTGCGATTCAAGGCGGTGTATTGGGTGGTGGCGTTAAGGACATCCTGTTGTTGGACGTTACGCCACTGTCATTGGGTATTGAAACCCTCGGCGGTGTCCTGACCAAGTTGATTCAAAAGAACACCACGATTCCTACCAAGGCATCGCAAGTGTTCTCCACCGCAGATGACAACCAAACCGCTGTTACCGTGCATGTATTGCAAGGTGAACGTGAAATGGCGCGTGACAACAAGTCACTGGGTCGTTTCGACCTGCAAGACATTCCGCCAGCACCACGCGGTATGCCACAAATCGAAGTAACGTTTGATATTGACGCTAACGGTATCCTCAACGTTGGCGCGAAAGACAAAGCGACTGGCAAGCAGCAAACCATCGTTATTAAAGCTTCTTCCGGCTTGTCTGACGCAGAAGTGGAGCAAATGGTGAAAGATGCGGAAGCGCACGCGGAAGAAGACCGCAAGCAGCGCGAACTGGTGGATGCACGTAATCAAGCCGACAGTATGATTCACGGCACGGAAAAGTCACTGAAAGAATACGGTGAAAAAGTACCGGGTGCTGAGCGTGCTAATATCGAATCCCTGATCAGTGAATTGCGTGATGCTGTCAAAGGCGACAACAAGGATGTGATTGAGCGTAAGTCCGAAGCGTTGATGGAAGCTTCTGGCAAACTGATGCAGCAAATGGCGGGTGGCGCAGAAGGTGGCACGGCTGGTGCACAACAAGCCGGTGGCAAGTCAGGCGATGACGACATTGTGGATGCCGAATTTGAAGAAGTCGACGGCAAAAAGTAATCTAGCTATCTTCTAAAAAAGACAGGCGCAGCGGGATTTTCCTGCTGTGCCTGATTTCGTCTAAGCAGGAATCGAATTTATGTCCAAGCGGGATTATTACGAAGTCCTTGGTGTTCAAAAAAATGTTAGCGAAGATGACCTGAAAAAGGCATTTCGGCGCTTGGCGATGAAGCATCATCCCGACCGCAATCCTGATAATGCCGAATCAGAAGCTAAGTTTAAAGAAGCCAAAGAAGCCTACGAAGTGCTGAACGACCCACAAAAGCGGGCTGCTTATGATCAGTTTGGTCATGCTGGCGTGGATCAGTCCGGTGGTTTTGGCGGCGGTGGGCGCGGCGGTGCTCAGGGTGGTTTCGGCGATGTGTTCGAGGATATTTTCGGCGACATCTTCGGGGGCGGACGCGGCGGCAGAGGCGGTGGTGGTGCAAATCGCGCCTATCGTGGCAGCGACCTGCAATACAATCTTGAATTAACCTTGGAAGAAGCCGTATTCGGCACCACTACCGATATTCGTGTGCCTTCCTTGCAAAATTGTGACACCTGCAATGGCAGTGGAGCGAAACCGGGTACGCATCCGCAAACCTGCCCGACCTGTCATGGCAGTGGTCAGGTGCGGATTCAGCAAGGTTTCTTCGCTATCCAGCAGACTTGCCCGCATTGTCACGGCAAAGGCAAAATCATTGCAGACCCTTGCCCTGACTGTCACGGTCAAGGGCGTAAAGAAAAGCAGAAAACCCTGTCAGTACGGATTCCTGCCGGGGTGGATAATGGTGATCGGGTACGTTTGGCAGGCGAGGGCGAAGCTGGTGTCAACGGTGGACCAGCCGGTGATTTGTACGTACAAGTATTCGTCAAGCCACATTCTTTATTCCAGCGCGACGGTGATAATTTGCATTGCGAAGTGCCGATTCGCTTCACTACGGCGGCTATCGGCGGCGAATTTGAAGTGCCGACGTTAGACGGTAATCGCGTCAGCCTTAAGGTTCCGGCGGAAACGCAAACCGGTAAACAGTTTCGTTTACGCAATAAAGGCGTGAAATCGGTACGCAGTGCGGCTGTCGGTGATTTGATTTGCCGTGTGGTGGTCGAAACGCCGGTGAATTTGACCAAGCGACAACGCGAGTTACTGGAAGAATTGGATGCTACCTTTGTGCATGGCGGTAAAAAACACAGCCCGCAAGAGCACGGCTGGCTGGATAAAGCCAAGGGTTTCGTCAAAGACTTTTTTGAAGGTGATAAATAATGACCAAAATTGCCATTGTAGGCGCGGGCGGGCGTATGGGTAAGGCGTTGATCGAAGCCTGTGCGCAAACTGAAGGCTTGGAGCTGAGCGTTGCTACTGAACAACCCGCCAGTTCGCTGATTGGTGCGGATGCGGGTGAAGTCGCTGGCATTGGCAAAAACGGTGTGATCATTGCGCCAACACTGGATGATGCAGCGAACGATTTCGATGTATTGATTGACTTTACCCGCCCAGAGCCGTGTTTGCTGCATGTGAACTGGTGCGTTGCCAATGGCAAAAAGATTGTTATTGGCACGACGGGTTTTGATGACAATGGCAAAGCTGCTATCGCCAAAGCCGCTGAACAAACAGCGGTGGTGTTTGCCCCTAATATGAGCGTGGGGGTTAATTTGTGCTTGAAACTGCTGGATATGGCAGCGCGGGTGCTGGGTGATACGGTCGATATTGAAATTATGGAGGCTCATCATCGTCATAAAGTCGATGCGCCTTCCGGTACGGCATTGCGTATGGGCGAAGTGGTGGCGAATGCACTGGGACGTGACTTGAAAGAATGCGCGGTGTACGGGCGCGAAGGCGTGACCGGCGAACGTGAACGCCAAACGATCGGATTTGCGACGGTGCGAGCCGGTGATGTAGTGGGTGATCACACCGTGCTGTTTGCTGATGTGGGTGAACGGGTGGAAATTACCCATAAAGCTTCCAGCCGGATGACGTTTGCAAAAGGTGCGGTACGTGCTGCTGGTTGGCTCAATGACAAGCAGTCTGGCTTGTTTGATATGCAGGATGTGTTAGGGCTGAAGTGATGCAACCGACTTCCGTGAAACTGTGGGATTTGCCGACACGTTTGTTTCACTGGATACTGGTGATCGGTATCGGCTTTTCGTGGTTTTGTGCAGAAACCGGTGGTAACTGGATGGTGTGGCACGAGCGTAGCGGTATTTTTCTATTGGCGTTGGTGCTATTTCGGTTCGTTTGGGGTTTTATCGGCAGTGATACTGCACAGTTTCGGCAATTTCTGAAGTCGCCTGTACAGGCTTGGGTACATTTGCGCGAGTTACGGAGCAGGGCAACAGCGTTTCATGCCGGGCATAATCCGCTGGGCGCGTGGATGGTGGTGGCATTACTGCTGGCAGTATTGATGCAAGCAACAACCGGTTTATTTGCTACCGATGACATTATGACCGAAGGCCCATTGATCGGTTTGGTGTCGGGCGGTACGGCTGAGTTACTGACATCTATCCATCATTTTAGCTTTAATATCATCTTGTTATTGGCAGGGTTGCATATCGTTGCTATCTTGTTTTACCGTTTTTATAAGCGCACGAACCTGATTAAGGCAATGGTTGTGGGTGAAGCGGACTGGCCAGCGCAACAATCTCCCCCTAAGCCGCTAGCATTCAAGCCCGCTTGGTTGGGTGTCTTAGTGTTTGCGCTTGTCTACGCAGGGGTCACGTTCGGGATTGCTTTTCTGTCAGGTTGATTGCGATTGTAATGCATTTTTTTTGACATAGATCATTAGCAATTCATAATTTACTTAACTATCATGCCCTCTATTAATTATGGCATAACTTCAACGTGACCTCCTCGCGGTGAAGGGAGAGTGAGATGAATTACGAAATCCTAGCAGCGTATTTGAGTACCGAAGAAATTTCCGCCGTTATCGGTGGGGTAGTCGGGCTTATCTTTGGCATTTTCGCCCAGCAAAGCCGCTTCTGTTTGCGTGCTGCGTGTGTGGAATTCTGGCGTGGTCAGACAGGTAAAAAGTTTGCAATTTGGTTGCTGGCGTTTGGTGCCGCGATGTTGGCGACTCAGTACTTTATTACAGCAGGGGCAATTGATACCGGGCAGATTCGGCAGTTGAATAATGCGGGGTCTATGTCGGGTGCTATTATCGGTGGCTTGCTGTTTGGTGGCGGCATGGTGTTGGCTGGCGGTTGTGCGAGCCGTTTGCTGGTGTTGTCGGCGACCGGCAATATGCGCACGATGGTGGCGGGGCTGGTAGTGACGATTGTGGCACAAGCGTCATTGACTGGCGGTTTATCGCCCTTACGCGAAGAAGTGTCTTCTTGGTGGTTGGTAGACGGAAGTTCGCGCAGTTTTGCTGGATGGTTGCCGTCTTACGGTGGGATTATGTTGGGGGTGGCATTCTTGGCGGGCGGATTGTGGTTGGCTAAGCGTCACGACGTGAGTAAGTGGTGGAGCATTGCAGCAATGGTCACAGGTTTATCCGTGGCTTTAGGGTGGTTGTTGACGAGTTGGCAAGCCAGCAACTCTTTCGACATTGTGCAGGTGCAGAGTGTTAGTTTCACTGGTCCTTCTGCGGATACCTTGATGGGCTTAATTAATCAGCCTTATTTGTCGCTCAGTTTCAATGTTGGTCTGGTACCGGGCGTATTTCTGGGTTCCTTGCTGGCGGCATTGGTGACGCATGAGTTTAAATGGCAGCAATTCACGCAAGACAGTGGCTTTACGCGCTTTTTTATCGGTGCGGCATTCATGGGATTTGGCGGGATGCTGGCGGGTGGCTGTGCCGTGGGTGCAGGTGTCACAGGCGGGGTTATGTTAGTTATTACCGCATGGGTTGCATTGTTTAGTATGTGGATTGGCGCGGGTGCCATGGATTGGATCGTGGATCGCAAAGCCGATGAACTCAAAGCAGCGGCGGAGGCAGCACGGCAATCTGCCGGAAACTTGCCTGAATACGCTAAAGCCCCCAGCATGGTTCGCATAAACTGATAAATTCACAGCATTAACACCCTTCACCCCTTGCGGGGGAAGGGCGGAGATTGGGGCAATTCCCCTTAATCTTTCTTATATTCCTTGTGGCAAGCTTTGCAAGACTCACCAACCTTGCCAAATTGTGGCTTGATTGCCGCCATATCACCACCTTTCGCGATTTCAGCCAGTGATGCAGCTTCTACTTGGAAGGTTTCCATTTTCTTTTTGAAATCCTCCATGTTTGCCAAAATATTATCCTTTGCTTCGGTTTCGCCCATGTCGCTACCGGGAATGAAGCCATTGATGGGGAATTTGCTTAATGCGGCTACCGCTTCAGCATTTTTTGCAAACTCCTCAGCATTGAACTCTTTTTCGCCTTTAACCATTGCACCCATCGGGCCGAAATGGTGCTTGATCATGCCGAAACCGGCTTTGCGGTAATCAATCGCGGCTTCTTCCGGTGATTTTTGCTCATCAGCGGTAACGGTGGAAACGGCGGTAACGCTCATGGCGGTGATGGCGATAGCTAAGGTTTTGGTAAAAACATTCATGGGTTAGCTCCTGAAGGTTAGTGAGGGTATACATCGTTATGCCTAAAACCGTAATTTTCGCAGGGTATTGCGTAGCTTTTCAATAAAAGCGTAAAAAGGTGAGTAGTAATTGTAAATTGGCGTGAGTTGCCCATTGAAAGTGCGTTTGAAGCGGTTAATGCCCTGCATCACCGGGTCGGTGGTGTTCAGGGCATACCCACCCCAATCGTAAGTATGGAATCCAGCGGCTTTGAAATGCCGCATTCCTTGCCAATGCAGGCAACGGTTGGCAAATCCCATTGAACGGCGCATATCAGGGTCGTGGTTGTAGGCTGGGGAACTGGCTGAAATCAGTAGATTGGTGACACGCTGTTGCGGGGATAGCAGGTAAAAATGGCAAATAACCGGACGACCTTCATGCTCTACACTGAAAATACGGTAATTGTCACTGCCGATAGCACTGGCATCTTGTTCAGTAAATAAAGATAAACCGCGTGCTGTAGCAAAGGCATTGTAAAGAGGCATAAAGTCGGTCAGTGCCGTATCGAGATTAAGGTTAAAACACTGTTCTTGTTCGCAACGCCGAATTTGATTGCGGGCATCTTTGGAAAAATTCTGGAAAATAGCAGCTTCATCCACCGTTAAATCAGTGAGCAGTGTGTGCCGGTATTCAGTGAAAAATGGCGCTGGTTTGTCTGCCGCATAACAATCCATGTATGCGGTGGGTAGTAAGACATCACGCCATGTGGGTTGAGTTGTGTGTGCAAAATAGTATTTTCGTATGGGAATACCATAATGGTAATGTTGGACGCGCATAATACTAGCCGATAATTATTTTAATGTTAGGCAGAACTATACTACATTTACCTTCATGTGTATAATCTCCGCCTTTTTACCAACCATTAATCTGGAGCCTAGGCGAATATGTCTCTGAGTGCAGAAGTTAAGGTCGGTGTTGTTGCACAATACCGCCAATCAGACACAGATACCGGGTCCCCGGAAGTGCAAGTTGCGTTGTTAACAGCGCGGATTCAGCATCTGACGGACCATTTTGCAACCCACAAGCATGACCACCATTCCCGTCGCGGATTGTTGTCAATGGTCAGCCAGCGCCGTAAGCTGCTGGACTACCTGAAGCGTAAGGATCTGAACCGCTATCAAGCGTTGATTTCTAGCTTGGGTCTGCGCCGCTAAGTCGGGGCAACCACTCCAAAACACCGCCTTTGTGCGGTGTTTTGTTATGTAAGGATTGATTGTTTACTATCATTCGTCACGCAGGAAGGTTGTTGATAAAGATTTGTATCGCGTTCACTTCCGAATCTTTTTCAACAGCCTGCCCGTGACCCCTCTCGCTTAATAAAATTTCTTAAAGGAACATCCAACGTCATGGCAAAAATTACCAAGACTTTCCAATACGGCAATAACACTGTCACTATCGAAACGGGCGAAATCGCCAAACAAGCCACCGCAGCAGTCATGATCACGATGGACGACACCAGCGTGTTAGTGACAGTGGTTGGCAGCAAAGAAACGGTTCCGGGGCGCGACTTTTTCCCGATGACGGTTGATTATCAGGAAAAGTTCTACGCAGCCGGTCGTATTCCCGGTGGTTTTTTCAAACGTGAAGCGCGTGCTACCGAAGAAGAAACGCTGGTTGCACGTTTGATTGACCGCCCATTGCGCCCACTGTTTCCCGAAGGTTTCACCCACGAAGTACAATTGATTGCTACCGTGGTTTCCATGAACCCATCCGTCAGTGCAGATATTCCAGCATTGCTGGGTGCTTCAGCGGTTATGGCACTGTCGGGTATGCCATTCCAAGGCCCTATCGGTGCAGCTCGCGTGGGCTATCGTGACGGCGGCTATTTACTGAACCCTTCCAAAGAAGATTTGCTCACCTCGGATTTGGATCTAGTGATTGCGGGGACGGATAGCGCCGTCTTGATGGTCGAATCCGAAGCCAACGAATTAAGTGAAGATGTCATGTTGGGTGCGGTCATATTCGGTCACGAACAGATGCAAGTGGCCGTCAATGCTATTAAAGAGTTAGCAGCAGAAGTGGCTACCCCAGCATGGGATTGGTCAGCACCTGTGGCAAATACCGCCTTGGCTGATGCTGTAGAAGCAGCGTGTTCAGCGGATTTGATCGAAGCGTTCCAAATTGCAGACAAGCAAGCGCGTTATGCTCGCATTCATGAAATTCAATCGGCTCTGGTTGAAAAGTTGGCGGCAAAAGAAGGGGAAGAGGGCTTCTCTGCCGATGACATCAAAGGCGAATTTAAAAACGCTGAGAAAAAAGTCGTGCGCGGCAGTATCTTGGATGGCAAGCCACGTATTGACGGTCGTGCACTGGATGCGGTGCGTAAAATTACCGTGCGCGTTGGCGTATTGCCACGTACTCACGGCTCGGCACTGTTCACCCGTGGCGAAACACAGGCATTGGTTGTCACCACACTAGGTACTGAGCGCGATGCACAGGTAATTGATGCGATTACCGGCGAATACAAAGATAATTTCCTGTTCAATTACAACTTCCCGCCATTCAGTGTGGGTGAGATTGGGCGTTTCGGCTCCCCTAAGCGTCGTGAAATCGGTCACGGGCGTTTGGCAAAACGCGGTGTAAAAGCGATGGTGCCAAGCATTGATGACTTCCCGTACACCATTCGGTGCGTCTCTGAAATCACCGAATCCAACGGTTCTAGCTCAATGGCGAGCGTGTGCGGCAGTTCCTTGGCGATGATGGATGCGGGCGTACCATTAAAAGCGCCAGTAGCGGGAATCGCAATGGGCTTGATCAAGGAAGGCGAGCGTTTTGCGGTATTGTCCGACATCCTCGGTGATGAAGATCACCTCGGCGATATGGACTTTAAAGTGGCGGGTTCTGCCGACGGTATCACCGCGCTGCAAATGGACATCAAGATCACCGGTATTACCAAAGAAATCATGCAGCAAGCCTTGGTGCAAGCCAAAGCAGGTCGTTTGCACATCTTGGGTGAAATGGCAAAAGGTCTGGAAGCGCCGCGTGATGAGGTTTCCGAATACGCACCACGTTATGTCACCATGAAAATTAACCCGGACAAAATCCGCGAAGTTATCGGTAAAGGTGGCGAAACCATCCGTGGCATTACGGCTGCGACCGGTGCAAGCGTTGACATCAATGACGAAGGTTTCATCAAAATTGCCGCGATTGATGCGAAAGCAGCTTACGAAGCCCGTAATATGATCGAAGCGATTACTGCCGAAGTGGAACTGAACAAGGTTTACACCGGTAAAGTCGTGCGCTTGATGGACTTTGGTGCATTCGTCACCATTTTGCCGGGCAAAGACGGTTTGCTGCATATTTCACAAATCAGTGATGAGCGTGTTGAGCGTGTTACCGATTTCGTTAAAGAAGGCGATTTCGTTAAAGTTAAAGTCATCGAGATCGACCGCCAGGGTCGGATGCGCTTGAGCATGAAAGCCGTGGGCGAAGGCGAGTAAATTTCCCCTCTTAAGTGACACTCAGCAAAAGACCCTGCGGGGTCTTTTGTTTTTGGTGTCGACAATATACGGTGTATACTATTCTCTGCTTACTCTGTTGAGTGCAAATATATGCAATATGTCGACAATATAAGCCTAAGCTGATTGACTTTTGGCATAAAAAACCCTATAATGTCGACAATTTACAAGATCAGCAAAAAAGCATCATAGAGATGCCAATCAATACCCTACCAAAGAGGATGTGTGCAGATGAGCAGTGAGATTCTGACCCCGGTACTGCCGGAATCCGTCGCCGATGCTACCGTGGTTACATGGAGTAAAAAAGTCGGTGATAGTGTCAAACAAGACGAAGTGCTGGTTGAAATCGAAACCGACAAAGTAGTACTGGAAGTACCTGCTCCTGCTGATGGTGTTCTCACCGAAATTATTGAACAAGCTGGTGCTACCGTTACCAGTAGCCAATTGCTGGGGCGCATGACGATGGGTTCTTCTGTAGGAGCCAGCCCTGCTGGCGATTCCCCTGCATCCAAAGAATCGCTTGCAGGGCAAGCTCCTACAGCCAGTCCTGAACCACAAACCGCTCCCGCTGCCCGTAAACTGATGGCGGAAAACAATCTCTCTGCTGCTGATGTCGAAGGTTCCGGCAAGCAAGGTCGCATCCTCAAAGAAGACGTGCAAGCCGCTATTGCTGCGAAGCCTGCCACCTCTTCTGTAGGAGCCAGCCCTGCTGGCGATTCCCCCGCACCAACGCCAGTCGCACCGAAACCAGCACCGAAAGAATCGCTTGCAGGGCAAGCTCCTACAGCGGGCGGCGCTCGCATGGAACAGCGCGTCCCGATGACCCGCCTCCGCGCCCGCATCGCCGAACGCCTGATGTACGCCAAGCAATCCACCGCCATGCTGACCACCTTCAACGAAGTCGACATGAAGCCGTTGATGGATCTGCGTAACGAATACAAAGACGCATTCGAGAAAAAACACAAAGCGAAACTGGGCTTGATGTCCCTGTTCGTCAAAGCAGCCGCTGTCGCGCTGCAACGTTTCCCTGAAATCAATGCCTCGATTGATGGCAATGATATTGTTTACCACGGCTTCTGCGATATTGGGATTGCCGTGTCATCTGATCGCGGACTGGTCGTTCCGATCCTGCGCAATACCGAAATCATGGGTTTGGCTGACATCGAATCTGGCATTGCCGGTTACGCTGCCAAAGCCCGTGAAGGTAAGCTGGATATGAACGATCTGTCTGGTGGTACGTTCACTATAACCAACGGGGGCGTTTTTGGGTCGTTGCTATCAACCCCAATTCTAAACCCTCCTCAAAGCGCGATCCTAGGGATGCACTCGATCCAGAAGCGCCCTGTCGTTGTCAATGATCAGATTGTTATTCGCCCGATGATGTATGTGGCTCTGTCGTATGACCACCGCATTGTCGACGGTCAAGGTGCTGTTACCTTCCTCAAAACTATCAAGGAGTTGGTTGAAAATCCGGTTCGCTTGGTGCTGGATGTGTGAGGTAGCCCACCATGACTGATAAATATGATGTCATCGTCGTCGGGGCAGGCCCCGGCGGTTATGTCGCTGCTATTCGTTGCGCCCAACTCGATTTGAAGACCGCGTGTGTGGAAGAGTGGATCAACAAACAGCAAAAGCCAGCCCTCGGCGGCACTTGCCTGAATGTTGGTTGCATTCCGTCCAAAGCCTTGCTGGAAAGCTCCGAACGTTACGAGGAAATCGCCAAACATAATGCCGATCACGGTATCACGGTTGACGGTTTGCAGATTGACGTGAGCAAGATGATTGCCCGCAAGGACAAAATCGTCAGCCAACTGACTGGCGGTATTGAGCAATTGTTCAAAGCCAATGGAATCACTTGGTTGCAAGGTCGCGGCAAGCTGCTGGCTGGTAAGCAAGTCGAAGTTACCGCCCATGATGGCACGGTTGCTATCCATGCTGCTGCTAACGTAATCATCGCGGTAGGCTCTACCCCGATTGAATTGCCGATTGCCAAATGGCTAGATACGCGCGTTGTCGATTCTGCCGGTGCGCTGGATTGGGAAACGACTCCCGGCAAACTCGGCGTGATCGGTGCTGGCGTGATCGGTTTGGAAATGGGCAGCGTGTGGCGCAGGCTCGGCTCCGAAGTGGTTGTTCTCGAAGCGATGGACGATTTCCTCGGCGCGGCTGACCGTGACGTGGCTAAATCCGCGCAGATGCAATTCAAGAAGCAAGGGCTGGACATCCGCCTTAGCTCCAAGGTTGCCAAGGTCGATGTGGGCGATAACGGTGTAACTGTTACCTATAACGACCCGAAAGGTGAGCAAACGCTGGTCGTTGACCGTTTGATAGTCGCAGTTGGACGCAAGTCCAACACTGCGGGCGCATTTGCGGCTGATTGCGGTGTGCAACTCGATGATCGCGGTCGTGTCGTCGTCGATGGTCATCTGCAAACTGCCGTGCCGGGTGTTTACGCGATTGGCGACTGTATCGTAGGACCAATGCTGGCACACAAAGCCTCCGAAGAGGGTGTGCTGGTTGCTGAGCAGATTGCCGGTCAAAAGCCGCATATCAATTACGATGCGATTCCGTGGGTTATTTACACGCACCCCGAAATTGCGTGGGTCGGTAAGACCGAAGCCGAATTGAAAGCCGCTGGCGTTGCGTATAACACAGGCAGTTTCCCGTTTGCCGCTAACGGTCGCGCCAAAGCGATGGATCAAGCCGACGGTTTGGTGAAGGTGCTGGCAGATGCCAAAACTGACCGCATTCTGGGCGTGCATTTTGTGGGGCCATTGGCTTCTGAATTGGTTGGTCAGGCAGTGATTGCGATTGAAACTGAATGTTCATCAGAAGATTTGGCACGCATGACGTTTGCGCACCCGACCGTTTCTGAAAGCTTACACGAAGCCATGCTGGCTGTGGATGGGCGGGCATTACATGCCGTTGGCAAAAAGCGTAAGTAAGCCACACCGTTAACCCCTACGCTTTAACGCCACGGTCTGCTGCATGGCAGATACGTGGCGTTTGTACGATTATAATCCGCGTTTTAGCGGCGAACTACCAAAGGAAATCTGAGGATGAATTTACACGAATATCAGGCCAAAGCGGTTTTTAGCCAATACGGTATGCCTGTACCCACTGGCAAAATCGCCTCCACGGCGGCGGAAGCCGAAGCGGCAGCCGCTTCTTTAAGCACGGCGACAGTAGTGGTCAAAGCGCAAGTCCACGCGGGTGGACGTGGTAAAGCCGGTGGCGTGAAACTGGTTAAGAATCCGGCTGATGCAGCCACATTCGCTGCCAGCTTGTTGGGTACAAACCTAGTCACGTACCAGACCGACAAACATGGTCAGCCCGTCAACACCATTCTGGTAGAAGAAACCTGCAATATCGCCCGCGAACTGTACCTCGGTGCAGTGCTGGATCGTTCCACCCGCCGCATCGTGATCATGGCCTCCACCGAAGGCGGCATGGAAATCGAGAAAGTGGCGCACGAGACCCCGGAAAAAATCCTCAAAGTGCAGGTTGATCCGCTAGTTGGTGTTATGCCGTACCAAGGCCGTGAACTTGCCTTCGGCTTAGGTTTGCAAGGCGTACAGATTGCGCAATTCACCAAACTACTGGTCGGCTTGGGCAAAATGTTCAAGGAAAAAGACCTGTCTCTGGTCGAAATCAACCCGCTGGTAGTCACCGCTGAAGGCAACTTATTGTGTCTCGATGGCAAAGTGAATGTAGACAGCAACGCGCTCTACCGCCAGCCTGAACTGGTAGCGATGCGTGACAAATCCCAAGAAGATGCGCGTGAGCTAGAAGCGGACGAGTGGGAGCTGAACTACGTCGCGCTCGAAGGCAATATCGGTTGCATGGTCAACGGCGCAGGATTGGCAATGGCGACGATGGACATTATCAAACTGTCCGGCGGTCAACCGGCTAACTTCCTCGACGTAGGCGGTGGTGCAACGGCCGAACGGGTAGCGGCAGCTTTCAAGATCATTCTGTCCGATTCTGCGGTCAAAGGCATTCTGATTAATATCTTCGGTGGCATTGTGCGTTGCGATTTGATTGCCGAAGGGATTATCAAAGCGGTGCAAGAAGTTAACGTTTCTGTCCCTGTTGTAGTGCGTTTGGAAGGCAATAATGCCGAAAAAGGTGCTGAATTGCTGACTAATAGCGGCTTGGCTGTGATTGCTGCAAGCGATCTTGGTGATGCTGCCCGTAAAATCGTTGCTGCCGTAGGAGAAGCCGCATGAGCGTATTAATCAATAAAGACACCAAAGTCATCTGCCAAGGCTTCACCGGCAAGCAAGGCACGTTCCATTCCGAACAAGCGATTGCTTACGGCACGAACATGGTCGGTGGGATTACGCCGGGCAAAGGCGGCACGACGCATTTAGGTTTGCCAGTGTTCAATACCGTGCGCGAAGCGGTGGAAGCGACCGGCGCGGATGCCAGCGTGATCTACGTTCCGGCAGCATTCTGCAAAGATTCGATTATCGAAGCGGCTTACGCCGGTATCAAGCTGATTGTGTGCATTACCGAAGGCATTCCGGCATTGGATATGCTGGATGCGAAAGTGGTGGTGGATAGCCTTGGCGTGCGCCTGATTGGCCCCAACTGTCCCGGTATCATTACACCGGGCGAATGCAAAATCGGCATTATGCCGGGTCACATCCACAAACCGGGCAGTGTCGGTATCGTGTCACGTTCCGGCACGCTGACTTACGAAGCGGTCAAGCAAACCAACGAATGGGGTCAAAGCACCTGTATCGGTATTGGTGGCGACCCAATTCCGGGTACAAGCTTCATTGATGCACTGACCTTGTTCCAAGCTGACCCGCAAACCGAAGTCATTTTGATGTGCGGCGAAATCGGCGGTTCGGCAGAAGAAGAAGCGGCAGAATTCATTAAAGCCCATGTCACCAAGCCAGTGGTTTCCTACATTGCAGGCGTTACCGCTCCCAAGGGTAAGCGCATGGGTCACGCTGGTGCGATTATTGCAGGCGGGAAAGGCACAGCGCAGGAAAAGTATGCTGCACTGCAACAGGCAGGCGTGTATACTGTGCAATCTCCAGCCGAGCTGGGTAAGGGTGTTGCTGCTGCCTTCGCTGCCCTCAAGGGATAAAACTTCTTCTTATTGATTTTTGCTTTGGAGTGTCCTCATGACCAAACAAACCGTTACGCTGACGGATAATGCCACTGGCAAACAAATTGAGCTGGATGTCTTGCATCCTTCAGTAGGGCCAAAGTGCATCGACATCCGCAAGTTGCACAAGGAGCTGGGTTATTTCACCTATGACCCCGGTTTCATGTCAACTGCCAGTTGCTCCAGCCAGATTACTTATTTGGATGGGGATGAGGGTACTCTGCTCTATCGCGGCTACCCGATAGAGCAATTAGCAGAACACAGCACCTTTTTGGAAGTTTGCTATTTGCTGCTGAATGGTCATTTACCGAGCATGACGGAAATGGCGGAGTTTGAACACATCATTACCCGCCACACCCTGTTGCACGATCAGGTGCAAGGTTTCTACCGTGGTTTCCGCCGTGACGCGCACCCGATGGCGACGATGGTTGGCGTAGTTGGGGCATTGTCCGCGTTCTACCACGATGATTTGAATATTCACGATCCAGAGCAACGTAAGCGTTCTGCGCACCGTTTGATTGCGAAAATGCCAACGATTGCGGCGTGGAGCTACCGTTATTCGATGGGGCTGCCGTTTAATTACCCTTGTAATCGTCTGAAGTATTCCGAAGATTTCCTGCATTTGATGTTTGCAGTACCGACTGAACCTTATATTGTTGACCCATTGATGGCGAAAGCGCTGGATGTGATCATGATCTTGCACGCGGATCATGAACAGAATGCGTCTACGTCTACGGTACGTCTGGCTGGCTCTTCGGAAGCTAACCCGTTTGCGGCAGTATCAGCGGGGATTGCTTCCCTGTGGGGACCTGCGCACGGTGGCGCTAACGAAGCCGTGATCAACATGTTGCGTGAAATTGAGAAGTCTGGTCAGCCGTTGTCGCATTGGATTGCACGGGCAAAAGACAAGAACGATCGTTTCCGTTTGATGGGTTTTGGGCATCGGGTCTATAAGAACTATGATCCCCGTGCCAAGATTATCCGTGAGTTGGCGAACCAGATTCTGGATCGTTTGCCACCGGGCAATCCTAATCAGAAGCTGTTCGACATTGCGCGTGAACTGGAACAGGTTGCGTTGAACGATGACTATTTCAAAGCGCGTAATTTGTACCCGAACGTGGATTTCTATTCTGGGGTGATTTTCCTGAGCATGGGGATTCCGGTCAGTATGTTTACGGTCATGTTCGCGCTGGCACGTACCATTGGCTGGATTTCACAGTGGAATGAAATGATGGGTGACGAAGAATCGCGCATTGGTCGCCCACGTCAGTTGTACATGGGTGCGGAACGTCGCGATTACGTACCAGTGGATAAGCGTTAAGTTTTGTTGTTTTGAGGAGTCTATAGAAAATGTTGCAAGAATATCGCCAACACGTTGCCGAACGCGCCGCTCAAGGCATCCCGCCCAAGCCATTGGATGCGGCTCAAACCGCTGCACTGGTTGAGTTACTGAAAAACCCTCCGGCGGGCGAAGAAGCATTTCTGGTTGATTTGCTGGAAAACCGCGTTCCGGCGGGTGTCGACGAGGCTGCTTATGTGAAAGCGGCTTTCCTTGCCGCCATTGTTACAGGTGAAGCCACTTGTGCATTGATTAGCCCAGTACGTGCGGTCGAAGTTCTCGGCATGATGTTGGGTGGTTACAATGTACAGCCGTTGATTGCCGCGCTGGATGTGCCTGCAACCGCTGACGCTGCGGCTACCGCGTTGTCACACACGTTGCTGATGTTTGATGCGTTCCACGACGTAGAAGCCAAAGCGAAAGCAGGTAATGCGGCTGCACAAAAAGTCATGGAGTCATGGGCAGCAGGCGAATGGTTCACCTCCAAGCCAGAAGTGGCTGAGAAAATCACCGTTACCGTGTTCAAAGTACCCGGCGAAACCAATACGGACGACCTGTCTCCAGCACCTGATGCGTGGTCACGCCCTGACATCCCACTCCATGCTAACGCAATGCTGAAAATGCCGCGTGATGGCATCGAGCCAGAAGTACCGGGTTCTGTTGGCCCGTTGAAGCAAATCGAAGCGGTCAAAGCCAAAGGTTTCCCGGTTGCTTACGTCGGTGACGTGGTGGGTACGGGTTCTTCACGTAAGTCTGCGACCAACTCCGTGCTGTGGTTCTTCGGCGATGATATGCCGGGGATTCCTAACAAGCGTGCGGGTGGTTACTGCTTCGGTAGCAAGATTGCACCTATCTTCTTCAACACAATGGAAGACGCTGGCGCATTGCCAATCGAGATGGACGTTGCCCAAATGAACATGGGTGATGTGGTTGATGTTTACCCTTACGCAGGCGTTGCTAAACGTCACGGTACAGATGAAGTTATCTCCACCTTCAGCCTGAAAACTCAAGTGTTGTTGGATGAAGCTCGTGCAGGTGGTCGTATCAACCTGATCATCGGGCGTGGTTTGACGGCGAAAGCGCGTGAATCACTGGGTCTGCCACCGGTTGACCTGTTCCGCTCGCCTGAGCAGCCTGCTGATACTGGCAAAGGCTATACTCTGGCACAGAAAATGGTCGGCAAGGCTTGCGGTCTGCCGGGTGTACGCCCTGGTATGTATTGCGAACCGAAAATGACCACGGTGGGCTCACAAGATACCACGGGACCGATGACCCGTGACGAGCTGAAAGACTTGGCTTGCTTGGGCTTCTCCGCTGATTTGACCATGCAGTCTTTCTGCCATACCGCAGCTTACCCTAAGCCGGTTGACGTAGTAACGCACCACACGCTGCCTGATTTCATCATGACCCGTGGCGGTGTTTCGTTGCGCCCCGGTGACGGTGTAATCCACTCGTGGTTGAACCGTATGTTGTTGCCGGATACCGTTGGTACAGGTGGCGACTCGCATACCCGTTTCCCGATTGGTATTTCCTTCCCAGCGGGTTCTGGTCTGGTAGCATTTGCGGCGGCGACGGGCGTTATGCCGTTGGATATGCCAGAATCGGTGCTAGTACGTTTCACTGGCAAAATGCAACCGGGCATTACCTTGCGTGACCTCGTTCATGCCATTCCACACAAGGCGATCCAAATGGGTTTGCTGACGGTTGAAAAGAAAGGCAAGAAGAACGTCTTCAACGGCACAGTGCTGGAAATCGAAGGTCTGGATCACCTGACTGTCGAACAAGCCTTTGAATTGTCTGACGCTTCTGCGGAGCGTTCTGCGGCGGGTTGTACGGTTGCGCTGTCGGAGGCATCGGTTGCTGAGTACCTGCGTTCCAACATTGTTATGTTGAAATGGATGCTCTCAGAAGGCTATGGCGATCCACGCACCATCGAACGCCGTATCGGTAAGATGGAAGAGTGGCTGGCAAACCCAAGCCTGATGCGTGCTGATGCGGATGCAGAATACGCGGCGGTGATCGAAATCAATATGGATGAGATCAAAGAGCCTATCCTGTGCGCACCAAATGACCCGGATGATGCACACTTGTTGTCTGAAGTGGCTGGCCGCAAAATTGATGAAGTCTTCATCGGTTCGTGCATGACTAACATTGGTCACTTCCGTGCTGCTGGTAAACTGTTGGATGCTGCTAACAAGCAAATCCCAACCCGTATGTGGATTGCACCGCCTACTAAGATGGATGCGTCGCAGTTGAGTGACGAAGGTTACTACAACATTTACGGTCGTGCTGGTGCGCGTATGGAAATGCCAGGCTGTTCACTGTGCATGGGCAACCAAGCACGGATTCAGGAAGGTTCTACTGCCGTGTCTACGTCTACCCGTAACTTCCCGAACCGTTTGGGGACTAACACTGACGTGTTCCTGGCTTCGGCTGAACTCGCGTCGGTGGCAGCGGTCATGGGTAAATTGCCAACGGTTGCAGAGTACATGGAATATGCCAACAAGCTGGATAGCATGTCGGCTGACATTTACCGTTACCTGAACTTTGACAAGATGGAAAATTACCAGAAGGCGGCTGCGAAAGTTGTGCCGATTCCGGTAGTGGCGGGGTAAGAAAAGACCCTCACCCCCAGCCCCTCTCCCGCGTAGCGGGCGAGGGGAGGAAGAACAAAAAAGCCCCGCTGATCGGGGCTTTTTTATGTTAGGTATTTTGGTTATGAATAATTCAGTCTATTGTTTTGATAAATTTAAACATAATTCCTATATTAATGATCATTTTTTTTATTTATTATCAAGATTAAGATGAGAGTCTTGGCATAGAACAATAGAAGTAGACCGTGCCGAGGCGCACACATAGATGCGTGCCCCGGTGAAATTATTCATACAACATAATATCGCCAATCGACTGCGCCCACTGCGCAAACGCGGGAATCCCAAAAATCTCATCCCCCACAGCACGCAACATATCCGACACCAACATCACGCCCATTTCCTTCAGCGGAAATGCTTTGGCGTAATTGAGAATATGTCCATAAGTTTCCGCCGCTTCGGGTGTACCTTTCGCTCGAATCGCCCGCCCGACCAGCGACGAAGCTACTGCGTATTGCAAATCCACTTCTTTGGGCGCTTTAACCTCTTCACCGCGTAAAATCGCATCTAAATCCGGCATTTGATCGAGGCTATCCACAAAGGCTTTTAACTCAATCCCCGCCGCTGGCCCGACACAGGCTTGCAATGTTCCCAGCAATAAATTGGGGGAATTGCCAAATTTCTGCAAGGCACGGTGCGCAAACTCCCACGAACGCGGTGTAGGAAAAGCAACCGGATTGTGCGCCGGATCAAAGTTAAACAACTGTTCCGGGCGGAAGCGCAAAAAACCGATAATGCGTTCGTCGATGTGGTGCTTGTATGCCCAAGCTACCCAGTCATCCAGATTCAAATCGACTTCAAAGTGTGAAAAGCGGTTGGCTAAGGGGGCGGGCATGGTGTAAGTCACGCCTCGGTCGCCTTGGCGATTGCCAGCAGCAAAAATTGCCCAGCCATCCGGTACGCGGTAATCGCCCAAGCGGCGGTCTAAAATCAACTGATACGCGGCAGCGGATACGCTTGGCACGGCGGAGGTGATTTCATCCAGAAATAAAATGCCCATTGCCCCGTGGCGCTCTTCATCCGGCAGCATGGATGGGATTGCCCATTCCACCTTGTCTTTGTCACGAAAGGGAATGCCGCGTAGATCGCTGGGTTCCATTTGTGATAAACGCACATCAATCACGGGAACAGTGTGGCGAACCCCGACTTGTGCGACGATTTGCGACTTACCCACGCCCGGCGGTCCCCACAACATCACGGGGGTATGGTGGCCTTCTAACGTGCCGAGAAACTCTTTGTCGAGGATGGAACTGAGTGAAGCTGGGCGCATGGGGAATCCTGTAGTATTGTCACAAAGCGCTTGATGATACGGGAAACCCGCGTATCATTTCATGTTTCCTTAACTTGCATGGCGATTATTACTCTCATGGCAAAAGCGACGACCAAGAAGAAAAGTGCCCCCGGCAGCAAAAGCATCGCCGTGAACAGGCAGGCACGCCACGATTATTACATTGAACAAACTTTCGAGGCGGGTCTGGTGCTGCAAGGCTGGGAAGTGAAAAGCCTCAGGGCAGGGCGCATCCAGCTCAAAGAAAGCTACGTGATTCTCGAAAAAGGCGAAGTGTTTTTATTTGGAGCACACATCAGCGCTTTATTATCCGCCTCCACCCACATCATTCCCGATTCATTGCGCACCCGCAAACTGTTGTTGCACGATACCGAGATCGTCAAGCTGAATAACGCGGTCGACCGTAAGGGATATACCGTTGTACCGTTGGCAATGTATTGGAAAAATAACCGCGTCAAAGTCGAAATCGGCTTGGCGAAAGGCAAACAACAACACGACAAGCGCGATTCTGAAAAAGAACGTGACTGGAGCCGTGAAAAAGAGCGATTGATGAAGCGTCATTAATTGGCTAATCTCAGTGCAGTCCATCCCACCTAAAGGAATAACACAGATGAAAACATCATTATTGACCCTTAGTATTGCCTTGGCACTTGGCTTAGGCATGACTACCGCCCACGCCGAAGATGCCGTTACCGTCAAGATTGGTCAGTCATCCCCTTTGACTGGCCCACAAGCTCATATCGGTAAGGACAATGACAATGGCGTGCGTTTAGCAATTGACGAAATCAACGCCACCAAGCCCACCATTGGCGGCAAGGTCATTACGTTTGAAGTGATGAGCGAAGACGATCAAGCTGACCCAAAAACCGCCACCATTGTGGCGCAACGCATGGTGGATGAGGATGTCGTCGGCGTGATCGGTCACTTGAACTCCGGCGCAACCATCCCCGCTTCCAAGGTGTATTCCGATAACAATGTCCCGCAAGTATCCCCTTCTGCCACCGCCATCAAATACACCGCGCAAGGTTTCAAAACGGCTTACCGCGTCATGACCAATGATGAACAGCAAGGCAAGGTGCTAGGAGCGTATGCTGCCAAGTTGGGCAAGAAAGTTGCCATTATTGATGACCAAACCGCTTACGGGCAAGGTTTGGCGGCTGAAGTAGAAAAAGCGGCGAAAGCGGCAGGCGCAGAAGTGGTCGCAGTTGAACACACCAATGACAAGGCAACCGATTTCACTGCGATTCTGACCTCCATCAAGGGCAAAACGCCGGATGTCATTTTCTTCGGCGGGATGGATCCACAAGGCGCACCGATGGCAAAACAAATGCGCCAGTTGGGTATCAAAGCGCAATTCCTCGGTGGTGACGGGATGCAAACCCCAAAATTCATTGAACTGGCAGGTGCAGATGCGGAAGGCGCGATTGCTTCCATCCCCGGTCTGCCGCTCGACAAAATGCCGAAAGGTACTGACTTCAAGCAAAAGTTTGAAGCCAAATACGGGCAAATCCAGTTGTACGCACCGTATGCCTATGACGCTGCCCACGTGATGGTTGATGCGATGAAACGTGCCGATTCCACTGACCCTGAGAAATACTTACCCGAATTGGCGAAAACCAGCTACGAAGGTGTAACCGGCAAAATCAGTTTTGATGCGAAGGGCGACCTGACTTCTGGGCCCATCACGCTGTACACCGTGAAGGGCGGCAAGTGGGAAACGCTTGAAACCATTCAGCCGTAATTTTTTCAGCTAAACAGGTACGGCGGTTCGCATGGATATTTTTGCACAGCAGCTTGTGAATGGGTTGGTGCTGGGCAGTGTGTATGCACTGGTAGCACTGGGTTACACACTGGTTTACGGCATTCTGGAACTGATCAACTTTGCCCACGGCGAAACCACCATGATGGGGGCAATGATTTCCCTCACGGTGATCGGGGCGATGGTCGGGGTCGCGCCGGATTTGCCCGGTGTCATCATTGTGTTGACAGGTTTGCTGGTGGCGATACCGTCGTGCATGTTGCTGGGGTATAGCATTGAGCGGGTGGCTTACCGCCCGCTGCGCCATGCCCCGCGTCTTGCCCCACTGATTACTGCAATTGGCTTGTCTATCGTGTTGCAAAACGTGGCAATGCTGATCTGGGGGAAGCAGTACATTGCGTTTCCCACCACGTTGCTGCCACAGGGGCGGCATGAAATTTTCGGCGCAACCATTACGGATGTGCAGATCATGATTCTGGTATTAACCGTCACGCTTATGCTGGGCTTGGTGACGATGGTTAACCGTACCCGACTGGGGCGGGCGATGCGGGCAACCGCCCAAGCGCCTGCGGTAGCACAATTGATGGGGGTGAATATCAATGCAGTCATTTCCGCCACCTTTGTGATTGGCGCGGGTCTGGCAGCCATTGCCGGGGTGATGGTCAGTGCCAACTACGGACAAGCCCATTATCACATGGGCTTTTTATTGGGCTTGAAAGCCTTTTCTGCCGCCGTTCTGGGTGGTATCGGCAACCTGACCGGGGCAATGCTCGGCGGGATGTTGCTGGGTATTATCGAAGCGTTGGGTGCGGGTTATATCGGCGCACTGACCGGCGGTTTCCTCGGTAGCCATTATCAGGATATTTTTGCGTTCATGGTGTTAATTCTCGTATTGACGCTGAAACCATCGGGTCTACTGGGGAGCAAAAGCGTTGAACGTGCTTGAGGTATTAAGAGGCAAAGTGTGGCTGTCTGCCGGTTTGTTGCTGATCGGCTTGCTGCTGTTACCGTTTTTGGTGGAAGCCGGTCTGGGTAAATCATGGGTGCGGATTCTGGATTTCGCCCTGTTATACATTATGTTGGCGTTAGGGCTGAACATTGTGGTCGGTTACGCCGGGCTGCTGGATTTGGGCTATGTGGCGTTTTATGCGGTGGGCGCGTATTGCTGGGCATTACTGGCTTCGCCGCATTTTGGGCTGGATTTGCCGTTTTGGATGATTTTGCCGATTGGCGCGGCTATGGCTGCCTTGTTTGGGGTGTTGCTGGGAGCGCCGACCTTGCGATTGCGTGGCGATTACCTTGCCATCGTGACGTTGGGTTTCGGGGAAATTATCCGTATTTTCCTGAATAATCTGAATTCACCGGTGAATATCACCAATGGCCCGCAAGGGATTACCCAGATTGAACCCGTGAGCCTGTTTGGCTTTTCGCTAGGCAAAACCCAAGAAGTCTTTGGTTTAACCCTGTCATCCCCGCATTTGTATTACTACCTGTTTTTAGCCTGTGTGGCGTTGGTGGTGTTTGTGTCGATGCGTCTGGAAAATTCGCGTATTGGGCGGGCATGGGTTGCCATTCGCGAGGATGAAATGGCAGCGGCAGCATCCGGTATCAATACCCGTAATATCAAACTGTTGGCATTTGCGATGGGGGCGACGTTTGGTGGTTTGAGTGGTGGTCTGTTTGCCAGTTTTCAGGGCTTTGTCAGCCCGGAAAGTTTCAATCTGATGGAGTCCATCATGATCCTTGCCATGATTGTGCTGGGTGGTATGGGCAATATCTGGGGCGTCGTTTTGGGGGCTATTCTAGTGACCATGATTCCCGAAGCCTTGCGTTATACCGGCGATTTGCAACGTGCCCTGTTTGGTCAGGTGTTTATTGATCCGGCTGACTTGCGCATGTTGTTGTTCGGGATTGCCTTGGTGCTGATGATGATTTTCCGCCCGGCAGGTTTGCTGCCTTCCAAACAGCGCAAACGCGAGTTGGCGGAGGAAGCCCCATGAGTGATTTATTACGGGTGGAAGCCGTTTCTAAACATTTTGGCGGTATCAAGGCACTCACCGATGTCAGTTTCACGGTGCGCAAGGGGGAAATTTTCGGGGTTATCGGCCCGAATGGTGCCGGTAAAACCACTCTGTTCAATGCCTTGACTGGGTTGTATCAACCCGATACCGGCGCGATTGAGCTGGATGGCGTGTCGCTGTACCGCCGCAAACCGCACCAAATCCTCAAGACCGGGTTTGCTCGTACCTTTCAGAATATCCGCCTGTTCCACAATATGACCGCGCTGGAAAATGTGATGGTGGGGCGGCATACCCGTACCACTTCTGGCGTGTTGGCGGCGTTGTTGCACACGGCGCACAACCGCAAGGAAGAGCGTGATTGCGCCGCTTACGCTATGCAATTGCTCAACCGCGTCGGTATTGGCAAACACGCGCATTCACTGGCGAAAAACCTTTCCTATGGCGATCAACGCCGTCTGGAAATTGCCCGTGCGTTAGCCAGCGAACCTAAATTGTTGGCACTGGATGAGCCAGCCGCCGGGATGAACCCGAATGAAAAAAATGCCCTGCGTGAACTGATGGTCAGTTTACGTAACGAAGGCTTGACCCTGATGCTGATCGAACACGATGTCAAACTGGTGATGGGGATTTGCGACCGGCTGGTGGTGCTGGATTACGGTGAAAAGATTGCCGAAGGCGCACCCGATACCGTGCGTCACGACCCCAAAGTGATTGCCGCCTATCTGGGCGCGGAGGTGGTGGTATGAGCCTGCTTTCCGTGCAAAACCTGAGTGTGCATTACGACAGTATCCAAGCGGTAAAAGGCATCAGCTTTGAGGTGCAACAGGGTGAAACGGTCTGTCTGATCGGTGCAAATGGTGCGGGCAAAACCACCACCCTTAAAACCCTGAGTGGCTTATTGCCCGCCTCTGCTGGTGAGATTAGCTTCGATGGCAAGCGCCTCAATGGAATGCCTGCCTTTCAGATTGCTGCTTTAAACCTTGCGTTAGTCCCAGAAGGGCGCGGCATTTTTACCCGCATGACAGTGCTGGAAAACCTACTGATGGGTGCGTACAACCGCACTGACCGCGACAATGTGCAACGCGAAATCGACGAAATTTACACCTTGCTGCCCCGTTTACAGGAACGGCATCAGCAACAGGCGGGGCTGCTTTCTGGCGGCGAACAGCAAATGCTGGCACTGGCACGCGCCATGCTGTCCAAACCGAAACTGTTGATGCTCGACGAACCCAGCATGGGGCTTGCGCCGATTATGGTGCAAACCATTTACCGCATTATTCAAACCATTGCGCAACAAGGCATCACCATTTTGCTGATCGAACAAAACGTGCGCCTTGCTTTAGGCATCAGCCAGCGCGGTTACGTGATGGAACACGGCGAAATTACCCTGAGTGGTGCGGCGCAAGCCTTGGCAAATGATCCTGCCGTACAAGCCGCTTATCTGGGCGAACTCTAAGCATTGAGCGGAGCAATTCATATGTACACACCTGCGCTACAAAACTTGTGCATCGTCATGGTAGAAACTTCGCACCCCGGCAATATCGGCTCGGCAGCGCGTGCCATGAAAGTCATGGGGATTAAAGATTTACGTTTGGTTGCCCCACGCAAACCGTATTCCCAAGACACCTGGGCATTAGCATCCGGCGCGAATGACATTGTGGAACAAGCAAAAATTGTGCCGACCTTGCAAGAGGCGGTGGCAGATTGCCATATCGTGATCGGCACTAGTGCGCGTTCCGAACGTACCCTGCAATGGCCGCAGATGGATTCGCGGGAATGTGGCGTATTCGTTGCCGAACATTTGCCACAGCAGAAAATCGCCTTGGTCTTCGGGCGTGAACGTACCGGCTTGACCAATGAAGAACTCGATCACTGCAATACCTTGGTGCATATTCCGATGGCATTCGACTTTTTGTCGCTGAATATTGCAATGGCGATTCAGGTGATGGCTTACGAATGTGCAACGGCAGTGCGTTTGGCAACGCCGCCTGAGCCAACCCACACGGATCCCGATGATGCCTTAGCCAATGCTGAGGCGATGGAAGGTTTTTACACGCATTTAGAACAGTCGATGATCGACACCCGCTTTCTTGACCCTGAAAACCCGCGCTTGTTGATGCGGCGGATGCGGCGACTATTTGGGCGGGCAGGGGTGACGGTGAGTGAGATGAATATTTTACGGGGGATGTTGGCGGCATTCGCGGGTCGGAAGTTCCAAACCCGCGATTAGTAGGGGCAGACCTCCGTGTCTGCCCTCTTTGCGATTCGGGAGATTAGTGAGCCTTACGCGGTAATAGTATCCGGCAGCACCGTCGGTTCGAGTACCGGTGTTGGTTCGCCCAAACGGCATTTGACGTAAGTGCCCGGCGCATTTTCAATCGCTGCAAGTTTGCCAGCCCCCGGTTGACGTGCATCAACCTGTTCGTTATTTGCCAGTGCGCGTACCCAGCTATCCCATTCCGGCCACCAAGACCCTGGATTCACTTGCGTGTTAGCTAACCATGTATCAGCACTTTCCGGCAACTCGTTACTGACGCGGTAGTTGTATTTATTAGCAGCAGGTGGGTTCACGATACCGGCAATATGCCCGGAACCGCCCAAAATGAAGCGAACATCGCCGCCAAATAACCGCGCACCGGCATAGGTGGATTTCCAAGGTGCAATGTGGTCTTCGATAGTGGAAATGAAGCACGCAGGTACATCAATCGTACCCAAATCCAATTCCACACCGTCCACGCTCAGGGCTTTGGGTTGGCACAGTTTGTTGTCTTTATAGAGGTTACGCAGATACCATGAGTGCATTTTCACCGGCATCCGGGTTGAATCCGAGTTCCAGTACAGCAAGTCGAACGGGCGCGGATCATTGCCCAGCAAGTAGTTATTGACGTAGAACGACCAGATCAAATCATTCGCCCGCAATAGATTGAACGCGCCTGACATGGTGCTGCCATCCATGTAACCCTGTTCCTGCATTTGCGTCTCAAGCGTGCTGATCTGAGCTTCGTCAATAAACACGCCGAGTTCACCTGGTTCCGAGAAATCCAGCATGGTGGTGAAGAAAGTAGCACTCTTCACACGGGTATCGCCTTGGTGTTTCAGATAAGCCAAAGTAGATGATAGCAATGTACCGCCGATGCAGTAGCCAATCATGTTCATCTCGGATTCGCCACTATCGTATTGCACCGCATCCATCGCCTTGACTACCGCGTGAATGTAGTCTTCAAAGCCGGTATCCACATAGGTTTCATCGGGGTTGACCCACGACATCACGTAGACGGTATGTCCTTGATCCACCAGCCATTTGAGCATGGAATTTTTCGGCTGCAAGTCCAGAATGTAAAACTTATTAATCCAAGGTGGTACGATCAACAACGGGCGTTTCAGGACTTTTTCCGTGCTGGGTGTGTATTGGATCAACTGGAACATCTTGTTCTGGAACACGACTTTGCCGGGAGTAACCGCAACGTTTTCACCTAGCTTGAAGGCTTTGGTATCGGTCATGCGAATCCGCAGTTGCCCATTACCTGCTTCTAAATCTTCCAGCATGTTTTTCAGACCGTGTACCAGATTCGCGCCTTTAGTATTACGGATTTTTTCCAACACTGCCGGATTGGTCAGGGCAAAATTGGTTGGTGACATCGCATCGAGACTGCGTTCGGTGAAAAACTTGACGCGCTCGGCGGTGTGGTCATCCAAGCCTTCGGCGGAAGCGACGATTTTGCGTGTCCAGTCAGAAACCAACAGGTAGGTTTGTTTGATCACATCAAACGCGGGTTTGTTTTCCCAGTCTTCGTGGCTGAAGCGGCGGTCGGATTTTGGCGTTTCAAATACCTTGGCAGCGGGTTGACCACTCATGAAGCTTTGCATGGCTTGTTGGGTCAGTTCCATCGACTTTTGCCAGAAAGCCATATTGGTTTCAATGAGCTTTTCAGGATTTTTGGTAACGGCTTCCATCCAGTCACTGTAAGCCTGTTTCAGATTAAAAGGGTCGAGTTTCATGCCTTCATACGATTTGCTGAAGCCTGCCATGATTTCTTCAACTTGTTTGAAGTTTTCCTGCATTTCCTTGGCAGCGGAGGCAAATCCTAGGGTATTGATTCCGGCTTGCGGGTCGGGCGTTTGGGCGTTGTCCGGCATAATGATCTCCTTTGGTGATAAGTGGTTTTGGTCTTTAAGTCTTTATGGCACTAAGCCCAGATACTGGGTTGGATGCACATCCATCACATTATTTTCCCACCCGGTGATTTTCGGGCTGACCAAGTGTTGCGTGGTGTTGTAGTAAATCGGGATGATTGGCATATCCGCCAACAGAATACGTTCGGCTTGTTCCATTGCCTCTTGGCGTTTTTTGGCGTCGATTTGGGTTTCGGCTTCTGCCATTAAACGGTCGAATTCGGGGTTTTTGTAGCTGGAGGTGTTCATTTCACCAACATCGGACTTGAACAGGCTGAGGAATGTGTGTGCGTCGTTGTAATCGCCAATCCAACTGGAACGCACCACTTGAAATTGCTTTTGCTTGCGTGAACTGAGGTAGACTTTCCACTCTTCATTACGCAGGTTGGTTTTCACGCCTAATACTTGTTTCCACATAGCGGCAATAGCGATTGCCAGTTTTTTATTGTTGTCGCTGGTGTTGTACAGAATTTCCAGTTCCAGGGGTTTGTCAGCGCCATAGCCACTTTCTGCATACAGTTCTTGGGCAAGTTTGGTACGGGCGGCTTTATCCAACGTTTTTTCTTCCATGTTTTGCTGAGTGTAATTATCCACGGGGGGAACCCAGCCCCATGCGGGTATTTCACCGGCTTGGGTAATTTTTTCGGTGAGAATCTCACGATCTAATGCCAGCGAGAGGGCGCGGCGTAGCTTGGGATTGTCTTTGAAGGCGGGATTTTCCAGATTGAGCGCGTAATAGTACGTGCCAATGTAGGATGTATTGCGGAACTCTGTGGGGAAGTCCTGTTCGACGGTTTTAATCTGATCAGAAGGCACGTCGTAAGTAATGTCGATTTCCCCGGCACGGTAGCGTTTGAGTTCGCTGTTCTGGTCTTCGGTGGGAATGTAGTACACGCTGTCAATTTTCACCTCAGCAGCGCGGCGGTAATGCGGGTTTTTCACCAGCTTGACATGGGCTTGCGGGGTCCATTCGCTCAGGCAGTATGCGCCGTTGCAGCGGATGTTTTCGGGTTTAATCCAATCCTTGCCTGCTTTTTCCAGCACTTGCTTGGGAACAGGGAATGCCATCGGGTGCATTAACATACCGAGGAAATAGGAGGTGGGTGCTTTGAGCGTGATTTCCAGCGTTTGTGGGTCAAGGGCTTTCACGCCAATGCTGGTGGGGTCTGTTTGTTCGCCTTTGTTGAAGGCTTCAGCGCCCGCAATCGGCCACAGGATAAAAGCATAGTCGGATGCGGTTTCCGGTGCCAGCGCTCGCTGGTAGGCGTACACGAAATCGTCAGCGGTTACGGTGCTGCCATCTGACCAGTGGCTGTCTTTGCGTAAGTGGAAGGTGTAGCGCTTACCGTCGGCGCTGATCTCCCATTTTTCTGCCACACCGGGTTGTAGCTTGCCAAACGCATCTTCTGTGACCAGCCCTTCAAACATATCGCGCTGAATATTCGCCTCAGAAACGCCGGAGGAATGGTGAATATCCAGCGTTTCCGGTTCAGTGCCATTGCCACGTTTCAGCACGGTTTCAGCGCAGACAAACGGGGCATAGAGTAAACAGAGAGCGAGTAACAGGCGTGGCAGTTTGCGCATGGTTTTTTCCGATTAAGTGGGTGGGGATACTATAACACAGGCTATTCGCCTAATGCCCGCGAGCGCATGAGTGAACGTATCAATGAGAAGCCTAGCGAAGCACTCAGGTGTTCAGCAGTATCTTTCAAGGCACGGGTCGTTTGAAAATCAGGCGTTTTGCCCGCGATTATCACCCAGTTTTTGCTGCCCGTCAGCACGGTGCGAATGTCGGTAAAGTGTGCGCGTAAGGCATCACGTAATAAGGGGTCTTCACGCTGTTCTGTCCAGCAATTCATGACTAGCCAGCCGTCTTCCTTGAGATTAGAGGCACAGCGAGCGACAAAATCGTCACGTAATTGCACATGGTCTACGCCATCACCGTGGTAGAGGTCGGCGAATATCACATCAACTTTGCGCAATTCCGCGTTGTTCAGAAAGTCGTCGGCATCTTGTCGAATGATTTGCAGGCGTTTGCTGCGTGGCATTTGGAAAAAACGCTGGGCAAGGTCGATGACAGTGGCGCGTAATTCAACAGCGGTAATATGAATACCGGGGATGTGGCGGTGCAGGGCAGTGACCAAACTGCCACCGCCTAAGCCTAGAATCAGTATCCGTTTGGGTTGGCAAAACAGCAATACCAGCAACATCGCTTGGGTGTATTCGTATTGTAAGACGTGCGGGGCGGATTTTAAGCAGCGGCTTTGCTCATCATTGGGTGCAAAGGCTAGAATGCGGCATTCGCCATCGTCGAGTACCGTGATTGAGCCGAATTCATCGTCGCTGTGGTGTAAGGTTTGTATCATGGCGTAAACGTATCACAAGTGTGTGACTAAAAGGAGCAAGTAAATGTCATTGGGACCAGTCATGCTGGATTTAGCCGGTACGGGGTTGAGTGCTGAAGACCGTGAGTTGTTGCAACATCCCGCCGTGGGGGGCGTGATTTTGTTTGCGCGTAATTACCAGAATCCGGCGCAATTGGCGGCGTTGACGGCGGCGATTAGGGCGGTGCGTGAACCGCATTTGCTGGTAGCGGCGGATCAGGAAGGCGGGCGCGTGCAACGCTTTCGGGAAGGTTTTCAGCGTTTGCCACCAGCGGGGTATTACGCGGCGTTGTACCAACAGTCACCAGCAGCGGCAACGCACGCGGCGCAATGCATGGGCTGGTTAATGGCGTCCGAGTTGCAAGCGGTGGGCGTGGATTTCAGTTTTGCGCCGGTGTTGGATATTGATCGTGGCTTAAGTCGGGTCATTGGTGATCGTGCTTTCGGGCAGCAAGCGCAACCGGTAATGGCATTGACCGGTGCGTGGATGCAGGGCGCACGTTTGGCAGGCATGGTGTCGGTCGGCAAACATTTCCCCGGTCATGGCGGCGTGACGGCGGATTCGCACGAAGCCTTGCCGTGTGATGAGCGTGGCTGGAAAACCTTGTGGGCGGAAGACATTGCCCCATTCGGGCATTTGATTGCACAAGGGCTAGAGGCGGTGATGCCTGCGCATGTGGTGTATCCGTGTGTGGATGATGTGCCAGCAGGATTTTCGACGCGCTGGTTGCAAGGTATTTTGCGTGGGGAAATGGGCTTTCAGGGTGCAATTTTCAGTGATGCCCTTGATATGGCAGCAGCGGCAGCCGCAGGTGATTTTATCGGGCGGGCAACAGCCGCTTTGGCGGCGGGTTGCGACCAGTTGTTGATGTGTAATAACCGTGCAGCCGCCATTGCGGTGGTGGAAGCCTTGACGGATTATCGCGATCCGGTAGCGCAAGCGCGGTTGGCACGCTTATACAGCCGCCATTTCTCACCGTTGCAATATGCCCAACAACAACCGTATTGGGCTGATGCAGAAGCGGTATTGGCACAATTTGCGACCGATACCGCTTCTGGCATAACGCTGGCGTATGATCCGACTACACGTGGTGGCACAGTGCTGTAGGCGTTATTCTTTCAGCTTGATGAGCAGATGCCCTTCTTGTACCTGAATGTTGTCGACGCCAGCGGCGAAGGTTTGCCAGAAGCCAGCATTACCGCCGAATTCGTTGACGAGATCGACATTTTTCAGATTGCCAAGCCAAGCATTGGGCACGGGTACGCCCCAAACGCTGACGCCTTTGAGCTTGATAATCGGTTTAGCGTTGGCGTAAGCCAATTCGATCCCTGCATTGACTTTGAGCGTTTTGCCGCCGATAAACGGGAAGTCGGGGTCAAGTGGCAGCAAGATTTTGGCGCTGGCAAGGTTGTCCGCGAGGTCAATCACGGCTTTCTCTGCCATGTCGGTGTTTTTTGCCAGCAAGGCGTTCAGTTCTTTTTCTGTGAGCGAAATTTCACGGCTTGCGCCTGCTTCGGTGTAGGGCTCCGGGGTGAGGTCATCCGAGGGTAAAGGGAGATGTTGGAGTTTTTGCTCCAAAACGGTGGTTTCATGCTCATTGAGCGTGACCGGTTTAAACGGTTTGGGGAATAAAAAGTACTGTACGACCCACAGCGTAACGCTGACGGAGATGAATACGGTTAATAAAATCACGCCAATGACGTGTAAGCACCCAATTTTTGTTTCTGAGCTTGTTTCCATTTATGCTCCAGCAAGAATAACGTACAGCCCTGCGCGGCTGTTCCATTGTAAGCATTTAGCATAAAACATCTGGCTGGGGTTGTGGAAATCTGCCAGAGTTTATTATTTAGCGATTAACGGGCGGTAGTATGTCGGAATTTGCTCTAATCCGCGAATATTTTTTGTGGCAAGCTGTGCCGGATAATGTGCGAGTCAGTGTCGGGGATGATGCGGCAGTGTTGGTGTTACCAATGGATAAGGAATTGGTGGTGTCAGTCGATACGTCTAATGCCGGGATACATTTTCCGTTGGATACGCCCCCGCACGCCATTGGTTATAAGGCGTTGGCAGTAAATTTGAGTGATTTGGCGGCAATGGGGGCAGAACCGGCGTGGTTTACCTTGGCGCTTTCCCTGCCTGCTGCGGATCAAGCTTGGGTAGCAGAATTCACGCGCGGAATGTGGGAATTGGCGGAACAGCACGGTATTTTTTTGATTGGGGGCGATACCACTCGCGGCGCATTGAGTATTACCATTCAGGTAATGGGTTGGGTGCAGCCGGGTAGGGCGTTATTGCGACGTGGGGCGCAACACGGTGATCTGATTTGTGTGTCTGGTACTTTAGGCGATGCGGCAGCAGGTTTGGCAATTGTGCAGCAACGTTTGACCTTGCCAACGGAAGATGCGGCGTTTTGTGTGCAACGGCTTAACTATCCCACCCCGCGTGTGGTGTTGGGGCAGTGTTTGCGTGGGTTTGCGACGGCTTGTATGGATATTTCTGACGGGTTGTTGGCAGATTTGGGGCATATCTTAACCGCTTCTGGGGTGGGGGCGCGGTTACAACATCAAGCACTGCCTTTTTCACCAGCATTGCAACAGCTTACGTTAGCACAAAGGTTGGACTTTGCATTGAGGGGCGGCGATGATTACGAGTTATTATTTACCATCCCCAAACAGCACTTATGTGAGGTGCAGAAAGTGGCTAATAACTATCATATTCAGGTGACAGTTATCGGGGAAGTGGATGATAATCAAACGGGTTTATCCGTGGATTATGCCTTTTCTGATAAACGGCAAGGTTATGAACATTTTTCTTGAGAATGGTCTCTTGTTTGGGAACCTTCACAAACATACCATTGTCTACCAATACAACAATCACTTAGCACTTGGGGCTTAGACTTATGAATAATCAAATGAAAATGGGCGCGATTGCGCTGACTTTAGCAACCTTGATGGCTGGCTGTGCGCCTGTGCCTAACGCTAATACGCAAGCAGGCGCAACCACAGGTGGCGATTACGCGCCTTATAATAGTAACACTTACGGTACGACTACTGGGGGTACCGATTACGGTTACGGCTACGGGACTACCACCGCACCGCCTGCTAACACCGGAAGCACTTCCAACACGTCTTATTATGATTATGGCGCTGGTAGTGCTTCGACAGGTTCTTCTTATGGCAGTGGCAGTGCTAGTTATGGTAGTGGCTCTACCGGTAGTTATTACGATTACACTGCCCCTGGTAGCTCATCATCCGGTGGTGGCTATAGCAATTCTGCTGGTGGTTCTTTTGCGGTGCAAGTGGTTGCCAGCCCAAATAGGGGAACGGCTGAAGCGATGCGTAGCCAGATGCAATCCGCAGGCTTTAATGCCGTGGTTGATCAAGTTGGCGGCTATTACAAAGTCCGCGTACCCTTCAGCAGCGAGAGCGAAGCCAAAGCCAATTTGAGCCGCATTCGTTCCAGTGTGCCGGATGCGTTCTACACGGTTCGTTAATCGTTTGATTGTGCCGCAATGCTCCTCGTTGAAAGGGGCGTTGCGCACTTCGTAACCCTAATTATCCCGTTCTTCCGTCCGCAGTACGCTTGATGTTTACATAAATGCTAAAAATTGACGTATATAAATCATCTGAGATTTTTATACGTTATGAAACGCATTGCCCCATTACCGCACTTTGTTTTGTTTGCCTTATTACTGTTCGCCAATGGAGTGCAGGCTGGTTTATACCGTTGGGTGGATGCCGCAGGTTTGGTGCATTATTCGGATGTTGTTCCCCCTTCTGTCGAAAAGCAGGGACACGACCAGCTCAATAAGCAAGGCATGACGGTGCAAACCTTTCCGGCAGCACCAACCGAGGAAGAGATTGCCGCAGGCAAACGCCGCGAAACCTTGGCAAAACTACGGGACGCTTTGGATAATAAGCAGCAAGAACAAGATGATCACTTACTGGCTAATTATGCCGATGTCGCTGAACTTGAGGCGGTTTTCCACAGTAAGTTGTCGGTACTGGATAAGAATACCCAATCCATTGCGGAACGCCGCGAATCCCTAGAAGCTAAGTTAGCAGTGGTCAGGGAGCAAACCCGTAAAGTCGCCGAGCCTGAGCAACGTGAAAAACTCAAGGGTTACATTCATGATGCTGAAAACACGCTGGCGGCTTACAATCACGCCTTGCAGGAAAACCAAACCGAGCAAGACCGTCTGCGCCAGCGTTATGAAAAAGACCGGGAACGTTTGAGCAAATTGCTCAAGGCGTCACCATCGTCCCCACGCCCTGATCCGTCAACAGCTCCAGCAACACTGCGTGCGGCACTCGACCATCAATAATGCTGGCACTTTTCGCGCCTGCTGAAATTGCATCGGTAGCACACGCCAGTTTGGGCAACATACCGCCTTGAATCGTGCCATCCGCAATCAAGTTCTGAATGTCTGCCTGACTCAGGGTTTCTATTAAGACACCTTGTTTATCGAGTACACCGGGAGTATTGGTGAGTAACAGCAAACGTTCCGCATTTAAGACTTCCGCCATTTTGCCCGCCACGATGTCAGCATTGATATTGTAACTCGTGCCGTCACGCCCTACGCCAATGGGGGCAATCACGGGGATGAAACGGTCTTCTTCTAACATGCGCACCACACTGGCATCAATCTCAGTGACTTCGCCAACATGACCGAGGTCAATGATTTCAGAAGGTTGGTTTGCGGCGGCTTTGCGTTCCAGTACTAGCTTGCGGGCAATGATCATATTGCCATCTTTGCCGGTCAAACCAATCGCGCGTCCGCCTGCTTGGTTGATCATATTGACGATTTGCTTATTGACCAAACCACCTAGCACCATTTGCACCACATCCATCGTTTCGGCATCGGTGACGCGCATTCCATCCACAAAATGGCTTTCTTTACCAATTTGCTTAAGCAGATTGCCGATTTGTGGGCCGCCACCGTGAATCACCACAGGGTTAATGCCCACTTGTTTCAAGAGCACGATGTCGCGGGCAAAACTTTGTTGTAACGCGGGGTCGGTCATGGCATTGCCGCCGTATTTAACCACAATGGTTTTGCCAGAATATTTTTGGATGTAAGGCAATGCCTCCATCAGAATGGCAGCGGTATTAGGCGGGTTGTTCGTCGTCATGTTTGATGTAGACCTTGTAGTTGTCTTTGAAATCACGCAGGTTGTCGCCGAGCATGTGGCGGAATTGTTTGCTGAGATAATCCATCGTGTCGTCAGCGTCTTCGATGAATTCTTTGCGGTCAAGGGAGGAAGCGGCAACGACGAAGGTGTTGAAACGCGCCGCTGCATACAGCATAGCAGCGCCGACTTTGCCTAAATCGCTGGTGTCGACCGAAGTGTTTGCCAACTCAATAAATTTCTCTGCCAAGTCCCAGAATTCTGGGTCATTGTCTTGCGCATTGCCTTGTTTCTTGCGCATTGCCTTGTTTCTTGCTCATTGGGTGAGAATCCTTGGGGGGAAGGAGAGCAAGATTAAAACGGCAATGCCTCTTGGGTCAATTGCAGGCGTTGAATATCAGTGCGGAATAGGGCGCGGATAGCTTCTAAGCGTTGTGGTGTATCGGCTTCAAAGCGCAAAGTAATGGTGGGGCTGGTATTGGAAGCACGCGCTAAACCCCAGCCGTCGGCGTATTCGGCACGTATTCCATCGAGCGTGATAAGGCGTTGCGCTTGTAGTTGCTGCTGTTGCATCCAGACCTGCATGGCAGCCGCCGCCGCTTCGTAAGAGGCAAAGTGGATTTTGTGTTCTGGTGTGCTGAAACCTTCGGGAATATCGGCGAATACTTGTGCAGGGGTAGCCGTTTCCTGCGCCAAGACTTCTAGCAAACGCGCAGCAATGTACATGCCATCGTCGTATTCCATGCCGCGATCACGCAGCACGATATGCCCACTGAATTCCCCTCCCAATACCGCGTTATGTTCATGGATGTATTTTTTCAGCAAAGAATGCCCGCTAATGCACATACCGGGAATACCGCCCGCGTCACGGATAGCTTGATCCAAGCGATAGGTGCATTTCACATCATAAGCAACGGTGCGCCCCGGCTGTTGTGGTAACACCGCTTGCGCCAGCAGGATGAGGATGCGATCCGGCCAGAGAATATGCCCGTTACCATCCACGGCAATCAAGCGGTCGCCATCGCCATCAAAGGCAATACCAATATCCAGTCTTTGTTCGCGCACCAAGGTTTGCAACGCTTGCAGATTGGCAGGTTGCGTTGGGTCAGGTGAATGGTTGGGGAAAGTGCCATCGACTTCACAAAACAGCGGGTGAACGTCGCAACCTAAATCGCGAAACAAATGTTCTGCCAACAATGCGGTAGCGCCATTGCCGCAATCCAGTCCAATGCGCAGGCGGCGTTGCAGGTGGATTTGCTGGCACACAGTGTGTTGGTAAGCGCTCAGAATGCTGGTGGTTTGCAAGCTGCCTGCATCGGGTTGATGCCAAAGTTCACCGCGAATAATGCGTTCGTACAAGCGTTGAATACGCTCGTTGTACTGGCATTCGCCATTGATGACGATTTTGATGCCATTTTGATCGGGCGGATTGTGGCTGCCGGTAATCATCACCCCATGTGATGCAAGCCCCGATTGCACGGCGAAATACAACACCGGCGTTGGCACTAAACCGACATCGGTAACATGGCAACCCGCTGCCAGTAAACCTTCAATCGCCGCTTGCGCCAAAGCAGGGCTGGAAAGCCGCCCATCGCGCCCAACTACCACTGCTTGCTCACCCCGATCGCGCAATTCCGAGCCAATGGCTTGCCCGATCAGGCGCACACTGTGCTCGGTTAGGTTGTCAGCATATACACCGCGTACATCGTAAGCACGGAATAAGGAATGCGAAACGAGCGGTTGTGGAATACTCATGGTTTAGTGCCTACCAGAATGCCCAAAACCGCTTTCGCCACGGTGTGACTGGTCGAAATCGGCAACCGGTTGCAGTGCGACTTGCACCACCGGTACAAACACCAATTGCGCAATGCGTTCACCCGGTTGAATCGTGAAACTGGTGCTACCCCGATTCCAGCAGGAAATGAATAACTGCCCTTGGTAGTCCGAATCAATCAACCCGACCAGATTCCCCAGCACAATTCCGTGTTTATGCCCTAATCCAGAACGCGGCAAAATAACAGCGGCAAGTGTCGGATCACCGATGTGAATCGCAATGCCGGTGGGAATGAGTGCTGTGTCCCCTGCATTCAATACCAGCGGTGCATCTAAACAGGCGCGTAAATCCATACCCGCTGAGCCAGTGGTGGCGTATGCGGGTAGGGGAAATTCAGTGCCAATGCGCGGGTCGAGGATTTTGTATTCAATCGTGGTCATGTGTCGCTTGCTTCCGTTGCAGGTATTGGGCTGCCACTACTTGCATCAAAGCGACAGCCAGTTGGTGTTTGTCCATTTCGGGTAGGGAAATATGCCCATCTTGCCACACCACTTCGAGCGCATTGGTGGGTTGGTCGAAGGCTTTACCATCTGCCACCGAATTTGCGGCAATCATGTCGATATTTTTGCGTTCCAGTTTGCTGCGGGCATAGGTCATTAAGTCGTGGGTTTCGGCGGCAAAACCGACGGTGAACAGGGCTGGGTATGTTTGTTTGATAGTAGCCAATATATCGGTGGTGCGCTGCATTTCCAGATTAAGGGTAGCTGCGTTCTTTTTGATTTTGCGGTCTGCCACGTTAATGGGGGTGTAATCGGCAACGGCGGCAGTGGCAATGAATATATCGGCTTGTTTGGCAGCTTCACAGGTCGCTTTGAGCATATCGGCTGCCGATTCGGTGACAACGCGGTTGACCCCAGCAGGGCAATCCAACGCCACATGCCCAGAAACCAGCATAACAGTCGCGCCCAAGCTGGCAGCCGCTGCTGCGACAGCGTAACCCATCTTGCCGGAACTGCGATTGGTGAGAAAACGCACCGGATCAATCGCCTCGCGGGTAGGCCCTGCGGTGATTAAGACGCGTACCCCTTGCAGCAATTGGCTGGTGGCACAACAAGCTTCTAATTCACGCACAATGTCGGCGGGTTCGAGCATTCGCCCCAAGCCGGTATCGCCACAGGCTTGCACACCTTCCGCCGGACCAAACACCGTCACGCCACGTGTTTGCAAGGTTTGCAGATTGTGTTGGGTGGCGGCATGTTTCCACATTTGCTGATTCATGGCGGGGGCAACGATGAGGCGGGCAGTGGAGGCAAGGCAAACCGTACTCAGCAAATCGTCCGCCATGCCCCAGGTTAAGCGTGCCAAGGTATTGGCGGTGGCGGGCGCAATCAGAATCACATCGGCCCAACGTGCCAATTCAATATGCCCCATACCCAGTTCGGCTTGTGGGTCGAGCAATTCGGTATGTACCGGGTTGCCGGACAACGCTTGCAGCGTCAGTGGGGTAATAAAAGCTTGGGCGGAAGCGGTCATGCACACCCGCACGTTTGCGCCGCTTTTCACTAACAGACGTGTCAGTTCAGCGGATTTGTAGGCGGCGATACCGCCACTTATCCCTAAAAGGATGTTCTTACCGGGAAGGAATGCCATAAAATTTGTGTTCTAAACCCTTGAATTATACTCAACAATAAAAGCGAAACTCATGGCAATTACTGACTGGCCTCTTGATGAACGCCCGCGTGAGAAATTGATGTTACGCGGCGCACCAGCCTTGTCCGATGCCGAATTACTGGCAATTTTTCTGCGTGTCGGGGTCAAGGGCAAAACGGCGGTTGACCTCTCACGCGAACTGCTGCAAACGTTTGGTAGTTTACGGCAATTATTTGATGCAGACGCACAAAATTTTTGTGCAACGCACGGGATGGGCGAAGCTAAATACGTGCAATTGCAAGCGGTATTGGAAATGTCCAAACGTTACCTCAGCGAAAAAATGCGGCGCGGTGATGCATTGAGCGACCCTGATGCCGTGCGTTTTTACCTGACCTCCAAATTGCGCGATTACCGTTTTGAGGTATTCGCCTGTTTATTCCTCGATAATCGCCACCGGGTGATTCAGTACGAAGAGCTGTTTCGCGGCACGATTGACGGGGCAAGTGTACACCCGCGTGAAGTCGTGCGCCGTGCGTTGCATCACAATGCCGCCGCTATTATTTTCGCGCATAATCATCCTTCCGGCGTTGCCGAACCCAGTCAGGCGGATGAGCGCATTACCCAAAAGCTCAAGGATGCCCTGCATTTAATTGATGTCAGGGTGTTAGATCATTTTGTGATCGGCGATCAAGTAGTGTCGTTTGCCGAGCGCGGGTTGTTGTAGAATAACCGTTTACCACCATTAAAAAAGGATTTATCCCATGATTACAGCCGAACAGGAACAACAAGTCAGCGGCGCAATGGAGTTGCTGAGTGCTTATATTGCCAACCCGCCGTGGGAAGAGTGGATGGTTGAAGTCTTCTCGGATGCGATTGCCTATGCCGCTGAAATGCTGGAATTATCCGGCGATGAAGTGCTGGACTACCTTGACGAAGAACCCTTAGGGCAAATGGCACATTCGCATGTGTTTGAGCATTTTGTGACGACGGAAACCAATGAAGACGGTGAAAGTGTGTTGCAAGCGTTCATCCGCAGCCGCGTGCAAGAAGATAAATCGTTTGCCTGCCAGTATCTGGATGCATTCGCGCATTCTGAACTGGCGTTATGGGAAGTGGTTGGCAAAGTGGGCAAAAAAGTGGAAGTGCGCCGCTTGGGTTCAGATGAACCCAGTGTACTGGCGCAACTGGATGCGACCAATATTCCTAAGCATATTTGCATTGCCTCGCGTCTATTGAAGCTGCCGAATGACCAGAATATCTTTAGCTTTGGGATGCTGCCGATTGAGCGTGCCGAGGCGGAAGAAATTTTGGCTTATTTGGCGCAAGTACGTGCTGAAATGTTGGAAACGGCGCAAGCCGAAGCGCAGGAACACGAACCTGAGGACATCGAAGCGGCAATTAGAGAGGAGCTGACTGATGTGATGTTCCACGAAACACTGACCGCTTGGATTGGTCAAGGCTTTGAAAATTAATAAAAAAAAGAGCCACCGTGTAGGTGGCTCTGGAGAGCTTTTTGATTCTGGTGTTGTGTCGTTGTGTGTATAGTTTGTCACAACATTGGTGCAGTGCTTGCATTCCTCCTAGTCGGCATCTTCATCCGCTCCAGTACAAACACTGGGTAAGATTATAAAGCTTTGGGAATTACTCGCCTACTGGCATTAATGGCAGCTTGTGCAAGGGTATGCCCTAGATGCCACTTAGAATGGGATGTCATCGTCGAAGTCTTCAAAGTCACGGCTGGAGGTGTTGCCTGCCGGAGCAGAAGGTGGATTCCCACCACTGCCGTAGCCACCATTATTACTGGGTGCGCTACGCTGAGGGGCACTTTCGTAGCTGCCTGCATTCATGCCGTCGGATTTATTACCGCCGAGCATCTGCATATCAGACGCAATGATTTCGGTGGAATAGTGCTTTTGACCGTCTTTTTCCCACGAGCGGGTTTTCAGGCTGCCTTCGATGTAAATTTGCTGCCCTTTACGCACGTATTTGCCGACAATATCCGCTAATTGCCGGAAAAAGACGACGCGATGCCACTCGGTCGATTCTTTTTTCTCGCCGGTATTGCGATCTTTCCAAGATTCATTGGTAGCAACGCTGATATTTGCCATTGCATCACCACTCGGCATGTATTTCATTTCGGGATCTTTGCCGACCGTGCCGACCAGAATAACTTTGTTGATACCTCGTGCCATGTTTGTTCCTTATGTCAATATTTCACGGAATTCTACGCTGAAGCGGGGGAGAATGCATCCAAGCCTGCTTGATCGAGCGTTGTCTTGTCGACTTTCAGATAAGCGATACACTCTTCAGAGGCGAGTGCGACTTCCTTAACCCCAGTGACGGCAAGCAACTCTGTGTGCAGGCGTTGTGGGTCAGAAAACAGCAGCGGGTCTAGCTTCAAGAGCTTACTAGTATAGAAGGTGGGTTGCGGTAATTGCAGCGCGACGACCAACCAAAGGCTAACCACCAGCGCACTGAACAGAAATACCCCGGTTGCTCCCCATGTATGGTTCACGATACCACCGAGTGCACCGCCTGCAAAAATGCCCAGAAATTGCGAGCTGCTGAAAATACCCATTGCGGTTCCCTTGGTATTCACGTCAGAATATTTAGCCACCAAGGAGGGTTGCACCGCTTCCAAAAAGTTGAAACCAATGAAAAACAGCCAGAAAGCCACCAGTAACCACACAATCTGGGTGTGACCCGCTGCCATCACCAATTCGGCGATGATCAACAATACGGTGCAACCCAGCAGGAGTGGGCGAATCTTACGCTGCTTTTCCGCGATAATAATCAATGGAATGGAGAGCAGGAAGGAGCCAACGAATACCGGCAAATACACCTTCCAATGTTCCGCTGTCGGCAAACCCAATTCATGCGTAAACAAGGTCGGCAATACCAGAAAGTTGGCGGTCATCACCAGATGCAGGATGAAAACCCCCACATTCATGCGCAATAACGCGGTATTGCGGAGTGCTGTGCTCAAGTAGCCTTGGATAATGCCCGCGTCACGGTGTTGCATTGTGCGGGCAGGATTAGGAATCACGAATACCACCAAGGCAATCCCCATGAACGCGAGTAGCATGGTTAACCAGAAAATGCTGGGTACGCCACCCCATTGACTGACGATTGGTCCCAGAATCATGCCCAACATAAACGACACCCCAATGGTTAAGCCAATCACGCCCATCGTGCGGATACGGTGCTCTTCACGGATCAAATCCGCCGCCAGTGCCATTGTCGGGGCGGCAACCGCCCCCATGCCTTGAATGACTCGCCCCAAGATGATCAGCCACATGGATTGCGCCAGTGCCGCAATCACGCTCCCCAACGCGAATACCAGCAACCCGCCGATAATGACCGGCTTACGCCCGATTTTATCCGAGAGGATGCCGAGTGGAATCTGGAACACCGCTTGTGATAAGCCGTAAATGCCAATGGCTAAACCTGCCAGAAACGGCGTGGAATCCGGGAAGGTTTCCGCATACAACGCAAAGACGGGCAGGATCATAAACAGACCCAACATTCGCACAGCATAAATCGCAGCAAGGGAGGCGGTGACGCGCCATTCCAGACTATTCATAGGTTCGTTAACGCTCTGTAAACAGGGAAGGGGGTATAGTAGCCTACAATGCTTTAACTTTGAATTTGCGCCCTTTGATCTTGCCATTGAGCAGGCAATTTAACGCTTGTTTGGCAGCGCTGCGCTCGATGGCAACGTAGGCGGCGTATTCCAACACGTCGATTTTGCCGACCGATTTGCCGTTAATACCACCTTCGCCGGTCAGTGCGCCGAGAATGTCACCGGGACGGATTTTTTCCTTGCGCCCCGCCGCAATACACAGCGTGACATTGCCGGGTTGAGTGGGGTTGAGCGCCGCTTTGGGCAGGGCGGAAATCACTTCGTAGTCCAGTTCGGTTTTCTGCGCAATGCCAATGTCAGCCAGTTTGTGGCGTTCGGCATCGGTGAGCAGATTGAGTGCCATGCCTTCTTTGCCTGCACGCCCGGTACGCCCGATGCGGTGGATGTAAATGTCGGCATCGTGCGGCAATTCGTAGTTGATGACGCAGGGCAGGTCTTCGATGTCCAACCCGCGTGCGGCAACATCGGTGGCGACCAGCAAATTGAAGCTGTTGTGTTTGAATTGCACGAATACTTCGTCGCGGTCACGCTGTTCCATTTCGCCGTGCAAGGCTTTGACGCTGAAACCGCGTTGGCTCAAATGTTCGGTGATTTCGCGCACGCCGACTTTCATATTGCAGAAAATGACTGCTGAACGCGGTTTGTAATGCGCCAGCAAGGTGTCGAGTGCTGCCAGCCGTTCGGTTTTACTGCACAGGTACGAATACTGGTTAATGACCCCGGCTGTGTGCAAGGCTTCGGCTTTGACTTCGATTGGGTTGCGTTGGAATTGCGCACTCAGGCGTTTAATGTCGTCGGGGTAGGTGGCAGAAAACAGCAAGGTCTGGCGGTGTTTGGGGGTGAGGCTGATGATTTTGGCGATGTCTTCCATGAAACCCATTTCTAACATGCGGTCGGCTTCGTCGAGCACCAATGTGTGGATTTGGTTGAGTTCGATGGTGTGTTTGCCGATGTGGTCGTTAATGCGCCCCGGTGTGCCGACAATGACGTGTGCGCCGTGTTCTAGGGAAGCGGCTTGCGGGGCAAGCGGTTGCCCGCCGGTTAAGGTCACGACTTTGATATTGGGCTGGTAACGTGCCAAGCGGCGGATTTCGGTGGCGACTTGCGCACTGAGTTCACGGGTGGGGCAGAGCACCAAGGCTTGCGCGGCGAAATTTTGTGGGTCTAGTTTTGCCAGTAAGGTAATTGCAAACACGGC
>CAYNNA010000007.1:5420-51130 GCA_964398375.1 uncultured Thiothrix sp. | reverse complement strand
AGGAAGCTAAACTTTTAGCCGATAAATTAGGTTGGGCTGACCCATTATCATATTGTTCAATCAATTCTCTACCCGAAGGACTTATAAGAAAAAAATAAGCATAGGTATTAACGAGTCCTTCACTTGCCCTAATAATAACCAAGGACGAAGCAACAGCTCCAATTTCATAATCGACTTTCGCAGCTTTCCCCATTGTTGCGCCACGAAGACAGTAAACCAAGTCACCTTTTTTTATTTTACCCCCTCCTAATGAGTTGTATTTGTCTTGGGTAATATAATTCATTCTTGATAAAGACAATGTTCCATTAGGCTCGATGTGACCAGTATTGATAAATGGCATTCCTTTCTCTACATATTCTGACTTATTAGGATAGTTTTTACCTCTATCGCCATTTATTAATGTTGCAACTGATCCCAGCCTCACCCATTTCCATGTTCTAGGTGATATTAGAAATTTATCACGATCCGCTATTTTTGGTAATTTATCATCATGAGTAATATTTATTTCTTGAAAACTTTTCCTTTCTCGCCAATCCTCCGTCAGTTCCCCACTAACCGCCGCCGCCAACACCGACTGCCGGAACTGCTTCAGTATGCCGGGAATGCTCTCAAGACGGGCTTTGGTGCTTTCAACCTGAGCGAGGAGGAAGTCGAGTTTTTCGGCTATGACTTTTTGTTCAGCAAGAGGAAACAACAAAAATGGTAATTTTTTTGCAGCAGTCCCAGAAAGTTCCTTGAATGTCGTCCCAGTACCAAAACTCTCAGCTAAGCTTTTAATACTCTTGAAGTAATAAAAGGCAAAATCAGGCTCAATATCGTTTGTGAAAACAAAGCTTTTGAATCCTTGATTTGTCGATATTTCATTACTAGCTATTGCAACATAACCAATAGGAGCGCGACTACTAAATAATATTGATCCTTTAGGCATTAAAGTTGCAGAGCTTGATTTTAAGCCTGCTTTACTTAAATCACGTTTTCCATGTGATATATACTTTCCTGAAAATCCGCTTAAATCGGCAGGCGTTAGCCACGCTATTCCTGTACTTGGTTCAGCAAAATTTGTTGGATCACTTGCTGTAGGAGTTCCGCCTGACACCACATGAGCAATATCACCAACCAAAGTGCTAATCCACAGAGGGACTTGATTTGTGGTCATTTTGAAGCTCCCAAGGTAGTTAGCAGAGCTTGCAGGTCTTTAAGGGCGGCTTGGCGTTCGGTGATGGCGGTTGGTGGCAAAGTATTTACTCCGAATTTCATTGATGATGGGGATGTTGTGCAATGTGTTGCATCATAGCCAAAACTTTTTTCACGCCAGCACTGCCCGTTTCTGCTGGCAAATGCCCAGCCAAAGCCTCCAAAAAACGCCTATTCTTCAGCAAATCCTGAAAATGTTGCGATAGCACCCGTTGCAGCTCTGGTGTGGTTTGAGTCATTTCCGTGACAAGCTCAGGGCGACCATCCATGACCGCCACAATATCCTCAATATCGTGGCTCATCAGGAAATCACCCTGCCCGCGTCCGGCAAAAGCCTCTAGCTTGGTAATCAGGAAATAGGGTGCTGATACCATACGAATATGAACGCCGGAGGGCAGCATGACCTGTATGGCATTCTCGCTGGCAGGTTTGTACCACTGACTTCCAAAGCCCAGTATTTTCTCGTCACTGGGCATAATGTCCAAAATGACATCGGTTGATTGCCAACGGCAAATCGGCGCATCAGGACTCATGTCTTCCCGAAAACCACAATCACGCAAGGCAGCTTCTATGGTACGAAACTCGCTAAGCGTAAACACCTGCACCAGTGCATCAACATCTTTTGTCATGCGAATCGGCGGTGCTGCGGGGTCAGTTATTAACAGACCTGTTGCGCACCCTCCCAAAAAAACCAATTGCCCTGTCAACTCACCTAACTGCGCAGCAGCCAGTTCCAGAATGTGAATATTGGGATTCTTAGGTCTGATCATAAGCGGATAACCTCTGCATGACTTCTTGTGCGGCTAATGCCTTTTCTCTGGCACGCCCCCCACGCAGGGCATCCACCAAAGCCAGCCACTCATACAACACGGGGTCAGCCTTAGCCGCTGCGGGAGCTGACTTATACAAAGGGGAAAAACTAACGCCTCTGATCGTACCTTCTGCATCCGACCAGACCGGTATAGGATCACCGTCAGGCACAATCACACTATTCAAAGGCGCAACAGCATAACTGGTCGGCAAGCCGCGTGTTACCCCGCCTTGTTCAGGCACGAACACATAACGCAAACCATGTAACATAAACTCTTGTAAGTTGCGGATGTGAGGGCGAATAACCGTATCAAACTGCACTGCCAACCCCGCCGATAAAGATCGCTTAATGGCCGCATGAACCTCGGACGGACTCATAAACAACCCTTGAGCCAACTGTGCATAAGACCAAGGCTGCTGATTTAGGGCAAGGAGCTTGAGCAGCACCAACATATCTTGTGGTTTCAATTGCATAATAGTTACTTTTCATTCGCGAATCGAGAACAGAGAATAGCACATTTTACTGTTACCCCAAAGCCTTCAGCAAACCTTGGAGGTCTTTGAGGGCGGCTTGGAGTTCGGTGATGGCGGTTTGTGCCAACACGTCAGGTTTGGGCAGACTGGAAGCGTCCACGCTGTTGTCGTCTTTGAGCCAGCTAATGTCGAGCGAGTCGCCTTTTTGGTCACGAATCCACTCGCGGGAGAAGCAACGCCAGCGTGAGGTTTCCGCGTTCTGGGCTTTTTCGGCTTCGCTGAATGACCATTCGCCTTCGCTGCGCGGGCTGCTGCCATCGGCTTTGTCGCCGTAGACGGCTTCAAACGGTTTTAGGTGATCTTCGGTAAACGGGGTGCGCTTGCCGAAACTCGGCATATTGGTACGCAAGTCATACACCCAAACCTGTTGCGTGCTGTTTTCCTCTTGGCGTGGATCAGTCGCGCTGCCCTTGTTGAAAAACAGCACATTGGTCTTCACCCCATGCGCGTAAAAAATCCCGGTCGGCAAGCGCAGGATGGTATGCAGGTTACATTTGTTCATCAGATCGGCGCGGACACTCGTTCCCACCCCCGCTTCAAACAATACATTGTCCGGTAACACCACCCCCGCACGCCCACCCGGTTTCAGGTTGCGATAGATATGCTGCAAAAACGCCAATTGCTTATTGCTGGTGTCATACGTCAGGTCATCGCGGGTAATGCTCGCCTCCCCACCCTTGGAGGTACCAAACGGCGGATTCGCCAAAATCAGGTCAGCCGCAGGCAAGCCCGCCCCTTTCGCCCCCAATGCATTGCCTAAATGCACCACTCCGCTGTCACCGCCATCCATGCCATGCAGCATACAATTCATCAACGCCAAGCGGCGGGTATTCGGCACCAGTTCCACCCCGGTAAATGCCTTGGTGCGCTGAAACTCGGCTTGTTTTTCCGTCAGGTTAAACAGGTCGTCGGTCTGTGACTTGATGTAATGGTCAGCGGCAATCAAGAAACCCGCCGTCCCAGCCGCCGGGTCTTGCACCAGTTCCCCCGGCTGTGGTTGCAAACAACGCACCATGCTATTGATCAAGGCACGCGGCGTGAAATACTGCCCCGCCCCGGACTTGGTTTCATTGGCATTCTTTTCCAGCAAGCCTTCGTACAAATCACCCAGCCCGTCTTCTTGAATGCTGTACCAGTCGATACCGTCCAACGCTTTCACCAACTGGCGCAAATGGCGCGGCTCACGCAAACGGGTATGCGCGTCGGCATAAATCGCCGTGATCAGCGGGTCTTGATGGATGGTGTTACCCAAGACATCTTTGCCCGTGGACAACGCCAGCAGAATGCGCTTGTAGTCATTCAAGAGCGGAATGCCGTCTTTATCGCGCAGGTTTTCCCAACGGCAACCTTCTGGCAGCGGGTGTTTTTTCAAGGTGCCTGCTTCGGTTTTCTCATGCACCATCTTGATAAACAGCAACAACACCAGTTCAGTCACATAATCGCTGTAATTGATGCCGTCATCGCGCAGCACGTCACAGAGATTCCAGAGCTTTTGCACTATGTCGTTGTGGGTCATCGGGGTTCCTTGATTTGGTTAAGCGAGGCGGGATTATAGCAGTTGCCCTTCGACTTCGCTCAGGGCGCGGGCGCTAATCGAGGGCTGAGCGGAGTCGAAGCCCGCTTCTAAGCCGCCACCCACAAGTTGGCACTGATTTCGCTTAACACCGTATCCAACTGATTGCCGAGAATCGTGTCCATTTGTTTTGCACCGCCTTGCTCCGCAAAACGCTTATTAACAAATTCGCGGTCAACAATCACTTCAAACACCAGTTGCTTGCTGAGTCTATCCAGCCACTTGCGTTGCAGCATCGTCCACGAATGCTGTTGGTAGAGTTTGTTCATGGCGTTCTGCACCCGTTGCTCAAACGGGATTAACGCTTCACCCAAAGCCGCCTGACGGATATAGCCGATAATGCTGGCAGCAATTTCTTGGCTGGTGGCACTACGCCAAGCACTTTTCAGCCCCACTTCGGAAAAACCGGAATCATCCAGCAGCACCCGTATTTCATTGAGTTGCTCGCGGGTTAAGTCTTTAGGGCGGTTAACCACCACTGCCAGTGCTGCGGACAGATTGATTTGTTCACGGACGAAACGGTTGAAGCTGTCCAGATAGTCTTCGGGCTTGCCGTAAGCACCATAGCTTTGCTCGCGCACCAGCAACTTATCTTCATGGTGGGCAATCACGGGGTTGTTATCACTGCCCAGCATGGCTTTAACGGCGGCGACCTGTTCCAGAAATTTGCTGTGCTGGCGCAGAAACTGGCTGGCTTGTTGCGGGCCGAGGGTGTGCAAATGCTGATGCAATTCGGCAGGGTTGATGCCCCATTGTTCCTGCAACTGCTCCAGTTGGGTTTTCAGCGCAGGCTTTTGTTCGGCTTCACTGGCGGCTTTGCGCATCACTTGCATGACTTTCTGCCCAAGCTGGGCAAGAATTACGTCGGCTTGTGATGAGTTGTTGTCATCGCCGGGGGCATCCAGTGCCTGTTGCAGGAGAGTGGGGTCGGTCAGTTCCTGTGTGAGTTGCTCCAGCGTGATGGCTGGGTTTTTCACCAGCGGTTTCATGGTGTTCACGGTTGCCAGTACCGCATAAATATCCACTGGATCATAGATGCGGAACACCGTCTTGCCGATCTCATCACAACGGCGCGTTGCCCGCCCCAACATCTGTTCAAACAGAATTCTGGATTTCACCCGGCGCAAGAACACCAGATTGCAGATACGTTTTACGTCAATCCCGGTGGTGAGCAAGTCAACCGTAATGGCAATATTGGGGTAGCGTTCGTTCTTGAATTCCTTGATGCGTTTGGCGACCTGATCACTTTGCCCGGTAATTTTCACCACCGCCGACTGTTTGTATTCATCCCCGTACAAGTCTTTGAACGCTTTGTCCAGCAAGCGTTTGACCATATCGGCATGGAGGTTGTTATGTGCCGGGGCGCAAAAAATCAGGGTTTTTTCATCGCCAAACGGGTCAAGCTCCTGGGCAAGCTGGTTGCAGATCACCTCATTGAATTTTTCGACAATCACCTGACGGTTGAAAGCATCCACCTCAAAATCCAGCTCATCGTCCAGTTCAGCCGCCTCCACCTTGCCTGTTTTCACATCAATGTAATCAACCGTTGTGCCTTTGCTGAAATGAATGCCATTTTTCGTCAGCAAGGTTTGGTAACGGATCGGCGGCTCATGGTCGATCAGCCAATCATCCGCCACCGCTTCCCGGTAAGAATAGGTGTAAACGGGTTTGCCGAAGATTTCCGAGGTGTGTTTGGCAGGCGTGGCAGTTAAGCCGATCTTGACCGCATCGAAATAGTCCAGCACCCGCCGGTAGCTGGAAAGGTATTGGTTGGCATCGCGGGTGGCGAGTTCGCCTTCGGTTATTTCTTGATCGAGCGTATAACCGCGATGGGCTTCATCCACAATAATGCAATCAAAGAAATCCACTGGCGGTGGTCGGTCAGTCATTAATACGCGCTTGACCAATGCCTGTACGGTAGCAACTTGTACCCGGTCGGCTGCACCTGCCATATCAGCCAGTTCAGCGATGTTATAGCTTTTCCAGAGCGTCTGGTTTTGCTCCAACACCACATCCTTAAAGGAGTCGATGGCCTGATCGCCCAAGCTGGTGCGGTCTACCAAAAACAGGATGCGCTTGAAACGTTCCGCTTTCAGGAAACGGTAAATCAAGCCAATGATGGTACGGGTTTTACCTGTGCCGGTTGCCATCGCCAGCAAACAATCGCGCTGCCCAGTCTCCAAGGTTACTTCAACCGCCTGCACCGCTTTTTCCTGATAATCGCGCAAGCCCAAATAGGCAAAGTCTTCTTCACGCAATTGGGCTTCTGCGTCTGCCTTGCTGCGTTTGAGTTTATCCAGCAAGCCGTCGGGGCTGTGGAAGTTTTGCAAGGCTTGCTTGAGGTGGCTGTCAGCGCGGACATCCCGAAACCAGATGCCCGATTGTTCCGCCAATTGCTTGATGTAGGGGCGACCATTGCAGGAATAGACAAACGGCACATGGTAATGCCCGTCCTGGTGATCTGCCCAAGCGATGGTTCTGCCTGCCAGTTCCCACGCACTTTGCATCATGCCCGTCACTGACATGCCCAAACTGTAGCGCTCCGCTTGTTCGATCTTGCCTGCCACATTCAGGTTTGCCTTTTTGGCTTCGACCACTGCGATGGGCGTTAGTCCGCAGAACAGTACATAATCGGCTTTCTCCCTGCCCTTGGTTGGCCATTCGGCAATGGCGCGGTTCACCCCTTTTTCCGGGCGTATGCCTTTCTGGTAGGTGAGTTGCTGGGTATCCGCTTCCCAGCCCGCATCCACCAATTGCTGGTCAATCAGGACGCGGGTCAATTCCTCACTGAGATGGATTTGCTGACCAGCAGTTTTGCCCCGGCTGGCGGCATTACGTCGCCGTTCCAGAAACTCGGTTTTGGTTTTTTCGTCGAGTTGTTCCTGAAGTTGTTTTAGCCGGGTTTCGTAATGTTTTTCCTGTTGTTTGAGCGCTTGTTCTGCCTCAGCGACCATAGCGGCAAACTGGCGAGATTCCTCATCCATCATCGCAGCCAGTTCGGCGTATTCCGACTTTTCTTGCGTCAGCAGCGTGTTCAGTTCCTGATTGCTCTCCAGTTCCTGATGGGTTTCCCGTAACTGGGCTTTGAGCTGATCAATCTGAGTCTGAAGTGTTCGCGAATCGGCAAGGTGTTGAAAATTTCCGGCAGCACCCTTTTGGTGATATTGCGGTTTTCGAGCATGTACGCCACGCCAGACGGCACACGCAGGTTATCTTCCAACACATACAACACGCCATCGCTGTGACGCACCAAATCAGAGCCGCAAATATTTGCCCAAACACCGTGCGGCGGGGTCATGCCGATGCACGCTTTTCGATAGCCTTTCGATTGCAACACGATGTCGGCGGGCATTACGCCGTCTTTGAGGATTTTCCCGCCATTATAAATGTCCTGAATGAACATATTTAGGGCGAGGATGCGTTGCTTAAGCCCTATTTCGGTGCGATCCCATTCCGTCGCGGGGATAATGCGCGGAATAATGTCGAATGGCCACGCCCGGTCAATGTTGCCCGCGTCGCTGTAAACAGTGAACGTGATGCCCATTTCGCGGATAACGGCTTCGGATTCTTGCACACATTGGCGAAAACGGTCGGGGGTGAGGTGACGTAGATACTCGACCAGCTTGTAGCTGGCTTCACGCGGTTGATGCATCGCAGCAATCAGCTCGTCATACAACGAACCGGGATCGTACTGATTCCATTCTTTTTTCATAGACTTGTTCCAGTCAGGAGTCGATGTTGTAAATAGCGGCTGTCAACAGCCTGCAAACCTTATTGTTATAATCCATCTAGCAAGATTCATGCCCAAGAATGAGGGGGAAGGCTTGCCGAGATTAGTGAAATAGCGGAGAACGCACGATTATACTGATGAATCCTTGCTCTAAGTTGAAAAGATCAGCGCAACACGCCTTCGAGTACCCGCCACACCGTCTCCAACACCTTCGGCTGCGCCTCGGCGGTGGGGTGCAGCCCATCGGCTTGCATCAAATCCCAATCTTCCGCCACGCCTTCCAGCAAAAATGGCACGATGGGCAGGGCGTATTGCGTTGCCAGTTCTGCGTAGGTCGCTTCAAATTTTTCGGTAAACGTCGTGCCGTAATTCGGGGGTAATTTGATCCCAATCAACACAACCTTGGCATTAGCCGCTTGTGCCAGCTTGATCATCTGTTCCAGATTGCTGCGCATGGTGGGCAGGTCGATGCCGCGCAAGCCGTCATTTGCACCCAATTCCAGCAAGACATAAGCGGGTTGGTGTTGTTTGAGCGCATCCGGTAAGCGAGTTAAGCCGCCTGCCGTGGTTTCGCCGCTAATGCTGCCATTCACGACGCGGTAGTTATCCCCCAATTTTTCCTGCAACAAACTAACCCAGCCTTTTTCGACTGGGATGCCATACGCAGCACTCAAGCTATCCCCCCAGACCAATAGGGCTGGGGAATTCGTAACGGCGGGCGGGGTCTCATTCGCCATAACCACAGTCACCGCTGGTAAAAAGCCCAAGAGGCAAAAGATCAGGTACAGTGTGCGTAACATCAACGGATTCCTTGAGAATATGAACAAAACGATTATTCAGACCACTAACTTGGTCAAAACTATCCCCCAAGCAGGTCGCGAATTGCAAATTCTCCGAGGTGTAAGCTTGGCTATTGACACGGGTGAGTCGGTGGCGATTACCGGTTTATCGGGTTCGGGCAAAAGCACTTTGCTGGGTTTGCTGGCGGGCTTGGATTTGCCGACCAGCGGTACAGTCACGTTATTTGGGCAGAATCTTGACGGTTTGGATGAAGACCAGCGGGCGGCGTTGCGGTTGGGGCGGGTCGGGTTTGTGTTTCAAGCGTTTCATTTATTGGAAAATCTGACGGCGTTGGAAAATGTGATGTTGCCATTAGAATTGGGTGCGGCGGTGGGTGCGCGTGCGCAGTTGGCAACAGAAGCCTTGCAGCAAGTAGGGCTGGCGGAACGTTTGAGCCATTACCCGAACCAGCTTTCGGGCGGGGAACAGCAGCGGGTAGCCTTGGCGCGGGCGTTTGTGACGCGCCCACAAATTTTGTTCGCGGATGAGCCGACCGGCAATCTTGACCGCGCTACCGGGCATGAAATCAGCGAATTGCTGTTTGCCTTGCAGGAAAAATTCCAGACGACCTTGGTACTGGTGACGCACGATGACACCTTGGCGGCACGCTGCCAGCGGCATTATCGGATGGAAGCGGGGATGTTGGTATGAGCTTGCTGTTTCAACATTGGCAGCAACGCTGGCGGTTGCCGGAGTTGCGGTTGTTATTGCTGGCATTGGTGGTGTCAGTGACGGTGGTGACGGCGGTGGGGTTTTTTGCAAGCCGGGTGGAAAATGCGATGCAAGCGCAAGCCCGTCAGCTATTGGGTGGGGATTTGGTGCTGACGGCGGCACGTCCTTTGGACAAGGCTTACGTGCAACGGGCGCAGGCGCTGGGTTTGGAAACGGCTGAAACCGTGAGTTTTCCCAGCATGGCGTCGATTGGTGAGAAGTTACAACTGACGCAATTGAAAGCGGTTTCCAGCGCTTACCCGTTGCGGGGTGAGTTGAAAACGGCTGCTGCACCGGATGCGGCTGAAGTGCTTTCCACCGGAAGTGTGCCTGCAACAGGTGAGATTTGGGCGGAAGCGCGGTTGTTCGCCGAATTGGGCGTGCAGCCGGGGGCAAGCGTGACCTTGGGGCGCAGCACGTTCACGTTGACGCGGGTGCTGACGCAAGAACCGGATCGTAGCAGCAATTTGTTCCAGCTTGCCCCGGTGGTATTGATGAATCTAGCGGATTTGCCCGCTACGCAATTGTTGTCGCCTGCGAGTCGGGCGCGTTTCAATCAGTTGTTTGCTGGGGAACTCAAGCTGATTAAGCAGTTGCAGCAGGAACTTGAGCCACAATTAAAGCCGACGGAACGGGTGCGCACCTTGGATGAAGATTTGGCATCGGTGCAGCAAACCTTGCAACGTTCGGGGCGTTTCTTGGGGTTGGCTGCTCTATTGAGCGTGGTATTGGCAGGAGCGGCTGTGGTGCTGACTTCCGCGAGTTTGATGCGGCGGGAATTGCCTGCGGTGGCGGTGTTGAAAGCGATGGGAATGTCGCGGCGGCAAGTGTTGGTGGATTATGCGTTTTCGCTGTTATTGACGGCATTGCTGGCAGCCGCTATTGGGGTAGTTTTGGGACTGCTGTTGCAGTTTGGCTTGGCGGAGTGGTTGAGCCGCTTTGTGGGTCAGGAATTGCCTGCACCGAGCGCTATGCCTGCCTTGAGCGGTTTATTGACGGCGGTGGTGTTGCTGTTGGGGTTTGCGTTGCCGCCGTTACTGCATTTGGTTAATACCTCGCCGATGCAAATTTTGCAGGGCGCTTTGCAAAGAGCGCAGCAATCGACTTGGTTGGTGGTGGTGTGTTTGGTGTTGGCGGTGTTTGGCTTGTTGTGGTTGCAAGCGCAGGATGTGCTGCTGGCGGGATTATTATTGCTTGGGCTGTGTATTGGGATTGGCTTGTTCACGGTGTTGGCGGCTGCGGGTTTACGGCTGGTGCAAATGGCGGGGAAGCGTGCCGGTTGGGGTTGGTTGCCTGCCTTGGGGCGTTCTAAACGGGCGGTGTTATTGGTGGTGGTGTTTGCGACGGGTTTGTTTGCGTTGTTGTTGTTGACCACGGTGCGTACCGATTTGTTGGATCGGTGGGAGCAAACCTTGCCTGCGGATGCGCCGGATCATTTTCTGATTAATATCCAACCGGCGGAAGCGGAGCCATTGCAACGTTTCTTGAATGAGCGTGGCGTGAAAACGAATCTATATCCGATGATTCGCGGGCGTCTGGTGGAAATCAACGGCAAACCCGTGAAGGCTGAGGATTATCAGGAACAGCGGGCGCAACGTTTGCTGGAACGTGAGTTTAACCTGTCATCGTTTGCAACGTTTCCGGCGAGTAATGCCTTGTTGGAAGGGCAGTGGTTTGATGGCAAGCAGGGCGGCTTGTCGATTGAGCAGGGTATTGGTGAAACCTTGAAGTTTGGCATGGGTGACAAGTTGACGTTTGATATTGCCGGGCAACGGCTGAGCGATACCGTTACCAGTGTGCGCGAAGTGCGCTGGGACAGTATGCAGCCGAATTTCTTTGTGATTGCTGCACCGGGCAGTGTGGAGGCGTTGCCGCAAACCTTGATTACCAGCATCCATTTGGGTGAGCAAAAGCCGTTGGTGACAGCGTTGATTCGCCAGTTTCCTAGCGTGACCGCGATTGATGTGGGGGCGATTGTGAACGAAGTGCGTTCACTGGTGGGGCAAGTGAGTCTGGCGGTACAGGGGATTTTTGTGTTCACCCTGATTGCTGGGGTGGTGGTATTGATCGCAGCGTTGCAATCACAAAAGGCGGAACGGCGGCGCGAATTGGCAATCCTCAAATCCTTGGGGGCAGGGCGGGCATTGCTGCAACGGCGTATTTGGGGGGAATTTTTATTGCTGGGGGCATTGGCAGGCGCATTGGCAGGGTTGCTGGCGTTAACGGCGGGCAATGTGTTGGCGTATTACCTGTTTGATCTGGATATGCGCTTGAATCTATTGCCGTTGCTTATCGGGACAGTGCTGGGCAGCCTGTTGGTGGGCGTAGCAGGGTATTGGAATTTACGGGGCTTGCTGGCGGTATTGCCCTTATCCTTGCTGAAAACCTGAGCGAGAATGCCGCGATTGTCGCCTCATGTTCGCCTGTTGTCTAGCGTACTGTTACACTCGGAAAATACATAAAAAATAATAGTGGACACAGCGAACATGGCTACCGACGAAGCGCAGATTTCCAACCATCGGTTTATTCCCCTGTCACCTAGCAAGGCGCGTGAGTGGATTGCCGCCTTGCCATTGACTGATCCCGGTGAAACCACTAGGCGGATTTTTCACGGTTTGGTGGATTTGAACCGGCGGGCGTTGCCTGCGATGGCGCGTTTGCAAATCAGTGAAATGTTGCGCCCTGCTGTTGATGTGGCACTGGAGGCGTTGCAACGCCATCTGGAAGCGCGGGCGTTCCCCTTAACCATGAAAAGTCAGAAGATTTTTGAGCTTACCCAGTCATTAATGCTGGAGTTTGCCGGGTCGTATCAAGTGGCGACGTTGGATATGATGACCAAAAAAGAGGGCAATAAAAAGTCCTTGCAACTGGCGATTTATCGGGCGCTGGATTTCATGGGCAAGGTGCTATTGCTCACGTATTCGGTCTATGTGCGTACCCGCGAAACCTTGTGGCATGACATTCACCACCTCTATTTATTGGCGGTTGAAAATGGCGTGGAAAAGATTGCTTTGCGGGATGCTGCCCCCGGCGCACCGACGATTGAAACCCGCTACACCCAGATGAATTTATTGGCGCTGGCTAAACCTTATTGCTTACGTCAGGGGGAAGCTGGGCGGTTAATGCAGTATTTCACGCAATACACGCATGTGGTGACGATTTCACGGGATACCGGCGGGGAACAGATGGGGGCTTATGTTCATGCCGCGATTCTCAATAGTGACGAACCGGCAGTGATGATGTTGGCAAGTGATTTGCCACATTCACCCACGGTGCGGGTGCTGAATTTGAGTGCGTTGGTGGCGCAGATGGATGCGCACATCCGTGAGTTGGAGGCGAAGGGTGTACCCGCTATGATCCTTCAGGAAGGTTTGAGCCGCAACCTTGCCAAGCGGGTCATTTATCACCTAACGGCGGTGCAGAACCGCAGTTATAACCGCTTTCCAAAAAATGAGCAGATTAGCATGGTTACGCGGATGCCGGATGTGTTGTCGGTGATTCGCCGCGCCCATAAAACCGAAGCAAGTGAGGATGCACAAGCCGAAGACATGTTGTTCAATGTGTTTATGGCGAGTGATTACGACGATGAGAACGAGGCACGCAAAGCCGTGATTCATCGGGTAGCTGAGGATGAGGGAGCATGTATCCAAACATGGCGGGTGATGAATACCAGCGTGGGCGGTTATGGTTTGCGGTGGGAAGGCAAGGAGGCGTCTGGCGCACGAGTGGGTGAAATTGTAGCATTGCGTGACCTCAGCGCGGAAAGTTCGGTCTGGATGATCGGTGTGATTAAGTGGATGGAGTTCGTCGTGGGTAAGGGCTTGTGCTGCGGCGTTGAATTGCTGTCTACCAAAATCATGGAAGTGTCCGTGTTGCAAGTATTGAACCGTCAGGTGACGCAGAAAATGCCACAAGAAGGCTTGATGTTGCCCAGTACTGAGGGTGTGCGTCCTGACCCAGCGTTGATTTTGCCCGCTTATATTTTTCAGGTCAGCGATGAAATCCGTTTGGAATTTGCTGAGCGTGAAGAGCGGGTGCGGTTGGTATTGCTGGATGAATGTTTGGGGGCGTTTGCGTATTTCCGCTTTACCACACTGGCTGATAAAGGGTTGGAGGAAGATGAGGATGACTTTACTTCATTGTGGCAGTCCCTTTAACCCACGCATCTCGCAGTTCATCCCCTAGTCATACTCGATAATCGGTCTTTATGTAGGTTTGTTATGGGGGGATGCGTATCTTCTGTGGTATGAGAAAGCAGAAGATACATTGTGTTGTCGTTGATCAGGATGTCGAGGTAACAGCCTCGCTGGATGCTGCCTTGCGCCATTCTGATGTGCTGCTGGAGCTGAAACAAGTGGCATCAGTGCAGCAACTGATCCCCGTGTTGCAAGAGCTTCAGCCGCACCTGTTGTTTTGCCCGCACGATACAACCAAGCCAGCGACTGCGTTATTGGAGACGTTGCAGCGTTATTCGCCTGATACCTTGCTGGTGTGGGTGGCGCGGGATGAATGGCAGGGTTTAACGACTTGGTTGATGGGGGTGGAGTCTTGCATCCTGCCGCTGGATGACTTGGAATACTTTTCCCAATACATTGATTTTCTGCTGCGTTATTCCACGATTAAACAGGATTTTCGTGACTGTAAACACTTGTTGGGGGTGGCGGAATTACGCTGCCATTGGCTGGTGGATTATTCATGGGAAGCGATTGCCTATATTTCTCAGGGAATGCATTTGTATGCGAACAATGCCTATGTGACCTTGTTTGGGTTTGAAAGCATGGCAGAAGTGCGTTCCATGCCGGTGGCACATTTGGTGGATAGCCCGGAGCGTAAAACCTTTGAAGCCATGAGTAAGTCGGCTGATGTCGGTAGTAAGCCTTCTAACCGTTTATTGATTACCTTACGCACGCTGGAGGGGGAACGGATGCGTGGGGAAGTCCGTTTCATCCCAGCGGTGCTTAAGGGCAAGCGCTGCACCCAGTTACATGTGCGCCCGCTGGAGCGCAATATGCTGAAAGGCGTTTCCTTGCGTAAGCAGGATAATCCGTGGGAGGCTACTGAGCAGCGTTTGCAAAATGCGCCTGCGCCGCGTGTTGCGCCAGCCATTAACCATGAGCAGTTACCCCGCTCACTGCCTAACGCCGTTTCACACACTGCGCCAATTGTGCCGCCAGCCGTGGCGGGGATGAAAATGGTTTTCCACAAACTTCAGCGCATGAAGGAAAACTTGCCGAGTATTTATTTGGCAGAACCCGAGTTTCAACAAAAGACGCAGAAATTAGACTACGCCGCGTTAGTCAAACAATTGGGTAATGGGGACGGGCGTTCGCGGCTGGATTACTGGAATCTTGGGCAAGTGGTGCTGCACCTGTCATCTCAGGGGAATGAAAAGCCCAGTTATCTGGTTTTTGTGTCGGTAGGTAGTGCAATTCTGAATAATGAAACCGAGCTAAAGCGGGTAGTCGAGTTGTTGAATGCTGCACCGGATGCAGCGAAACGAATGGTGTTGTCACTTTCCTATCAGCATTGCATGGCGCACCTCTCGCAATTTGGCAAAGTCATTAAGCTGTTGAAGGCACTCGGTGTGCGCTTTGCGGTTGATGGTCTGCCAGATTCACCTCAAGCGCTGAAATTTGCTCAAACGGTGAAGCCCGTTTTGGTAAGCGTGGAGGTCGGTTTGGTTAATGAGAGTATCCGCAGTGCTAATACTGAGCGTTTGCAGCGCTTGATTTATCAATTAGCTGATAGCCGTTGCAAGGTGATTATTCCGTCTGTTCAGGATAAGCAATTTCTCAAAGTGGCTTATTCCACCGCCGCTGCCTATGTACAGGGCGGCGCAATGACATAAGCAATCGGTAACAATGACTAATAATAGTAAGTGAGCGTCGTTAATGTCTGTGAACGCTTTCAGGGCTGCCCTAGTCGTAGAGGGCGAATACATTGCCGCTTGGCAGTATCAAATGCTGGAGCGTTTACTCGCATCCGGTTGTGTACATTTGGTGATGGTTGTTTTTCGTCAGCCTGTTGCGTTGACAGGGCTACAACGTCTTAACGCCGCCTTATTGAATGGATTGCATTATGTTGATGGTAAGTTGTTCAAATGTCCGGTAATGGCACAGCAACCCACCAGTTTTTTGCATTTGCTGGGGGATGTGGGGTGCTTCGATGCGGGTGGCAGGCGTTACCACACCTTACTTGAGCAGCAAACGTTGGATGTGGTGATTGATTTAAGTACGCAGGCACCGTTGGCTGAATTGGTTGATGTGGCTCCATACGGTGTGTGGCGGCACTTTTTTGGTCAGGAGTTTGCGTGTTCCGACCGTTACACGGGTATTCGCGAGTACGCTAATCAGCAAACCGAGATACTCTCAGGTCTTGAGCGTTGGAGGGCTGGTCAAACTGTCCCGGAGTATATTTTCGCTGCGACGACTAGCACCGATGCGGCTTCAATTAACCGTGGGATAGAGCGTACCTTATGGAAAATGGCGGATTTTATCCCGCAGCGCTTACAAGAACTGCTGAACCTTGGGGAAAATACGTTTTCTCAAAACGTGAAGGTGCGGATGCAGCCCTTAGCATTAGCGCCGCCGGAAAAAACAGCGCGTTTTGGTGTGGCTGCGATACTGCAAGTGTTATGGCGTTACCCCAATAATTTCCTCAATAAATTATTCACGTCCCTGTTTCGTGCGGAACAATGGATTTTGCTCAGTAAAACCACAGAAGCGTTGACAGAAGCGGGGGCATTGGCACCATTTCGTAAATGGATTCCGCCGCGTGACCGCTTTTGGGCTGACCCGTTTGTGGTGGAGTATGGCGGTGAGCAATACGTATTTTTCGAGGAATTGATTTACGCACGGGGCATTGGGCATTTGGCTTGTGTGCGGCTGAATGCTGACGGTTCGCATTCTGACCCAGTGACTGTTTTGGAAAAGCCCTACCACCTGTCGTATCCGTTTGTGTTTCAACATCAGGGGCAGTATTACATGATTCCCGAAACAGCGGGCAATCAGTCGGTGGAGGTTTACCGGTGCGAAGAGTTTCCGCACCGTTGGGTGCTTGAGAAGAATCTGATGACCGGCGTGGAAGCCTACGATGCGACCTTAATGGAATACGAAGGGCGTTGGTGGATGTTTGCGAGTATGCGCTTGGATCAACGCTGTTCACCCAGTGAAGCCTTGTATTTGTTTCATGCGGATGATCCGTTGAGTACGCAATGGCAGCCGCATCCGCAAAACCCGGTGGTGGCAAGTGCGGCGCGGGCGCGTCCGGCAGGGCGTATTTTTAATGCAGCAGGGGAATGGTATCGACCGTCACAAAATTGTGCGGGAACCTACGGGCGTGGCTTGAATATTAATCGGATTCGGCAATTGGACGTGAATACTTACCGTGAAGAACTGGTCAGTCACTACCTGCCTGACGGGCAACACGATATGAATGGAATGCACACCTTGGGTGTAAGTTCGCCAGTATCGGTGGCGGATGCGGTGCATGTACATCGCCGTTTAGGAAAAGTGGATCGTTGGGTGGTGAGGTTAAACCATTTTTTTAGCCAACCGTTGGTAATCAGTTCATGACGGCACGCAGAAAAATTGCCTTGGTGGTTTACTCGCTGGGCATGGGTGGTGCAGAAAAAGTGGTGTCTGATTTGTCATTTCAGTTTGCTAAGCAGCACGATGTGACGCTGATTCTGTTTGACGGCAGCCAACGCTATTACCCGTATGCGGGGGAATTGATTGATATTCAGTGTCCTTCCAAAGCGGGGTTTCTCTCCAAGGTATTCAATTTCTTGGATCGTGCCAGCCAGCTTCGGCGCATTTTTAGCGTGAAGCAATTTGATACCATTATCAGTGTGATGGAACACGCCAACTTTCCTTCCATTTTGGCAAGTCGCCACACGATTGCGGCGAACCACTGTAACCCTGAACGCAATTTCACGCGGTTTGATTGGCTGTTTGCGCGGTGGTTGTACCCGCGTGCTAAAAAAGTCATCGCGGTTTCCAGAGAAGGGATGCGTATTTTTCAACAACACCTAGGCTTGCAAAATCTTGATTGCTTGTATAACCCAGTGAATTTGTACCGCATCCGTGAGTTAGCCAAGGAGCGCCCTGCGATTAGCGTGGATGGCGCGTATATTGTGGCGGCAGGGCGTTTAAGTCCTGAGAAAAACTTCCCCGGTTTACTGGAGGCTTATGCACATTCGCAAGCGTCTCAAATATTCAAGCTACTGATTTTAGGGGAGGGTTCAGAACGAGCGACGCTGGAGCAACACATTAAGCGCTTAAATTTGGAAGGACAGGTGCTGATGCCGGGATTTATGCGTAACCCTTACCCGTATATTGCGAATGCGCGGTGTTTGGTGTTGTCGAGTTTGCACGAAGGTTTTCCGGTGATTTTGATTGAAGCCTTGGGGCTGGGGCGTCCGGTGATCTCGACCGATTGCGAAACCGGACCGCGTGAGATTATCCGCGATGGGGAAAATGGTTTGCTAGTCCCGACGAATGATCCACAAGCCTTGGCAACGGCTTTGGATCGGGTTTGTCTCGATGCTGATTTACATACACATTTCCAACAACATGCTGTGCCATCGGTGGCGTATCTGGATATTGAAAAGGTGGCAGAACAATGGCTGGCACTGTGAAGCGTTGGTATGGCTATGCTTTATTGGTGCTGGGATTAAGTGCTTGTTCGCCTGAGCCGTCACTGCCGGGTTTACAGGTGAAAGCGATTGGGGTGCTGGAGCGCTTTGCGCCTTTCGAGCCGGTCGTGGGTACGGATAGCGTGGCGATTTTTTCCGCTCGTAATGAATACGAAGGTTTCCAGTTTGTCATCACGGCAGGGCAAGCGGGCGCGGCAAATGTGCAAGTGAGCCTGTCGCCGTTGCGCAGTGCAGCGGGAGACGTGATTGAGGGTGTAGAAGTTTTTCGGGAACGTTATGTGAAAGTCAGTACGCCCTCCCCGCATTCGCCTTATGCACCACAGTCATGGCCGGATATCTTATTGCCAGCGGCGAATACATCCCCCGATGTAAGCAGCGCTTACCGGGCATTCCCGCAAAATTTGAGTGCAGGTGAAAACTTGCCAGTGTGGGTGGATGTGCATGTGCCTGCCGCGACTAAACCGGGGGTGTATAGTGCGAGCGTAACAGTGAGTGCGGATGGGCAGGATTCAGTCGCATTGCCAGTGCAATTGACGGTATGGGATTTTAGCTTGCCCGCACGTTCGCCGTTACGCACGGTGTTTGGCACGAATGGCTACCGGGTGGCGGAGATTTACGGGTTTGAGCGCACGGGAAAATCGGCGGCGGATAACCGCTTGATTCGCGCTTATAACGATTTCATGCTGGATCATTACTTGTCGCCGGAAAGTTTGTGGGATGCTTCTCCCGAAGCCGATGCTGACGGCAAACCGGATTTTCAGCGTGAGTTTGCGGGCTTGGGGACAGTGACGGAGAACATGCGTCACTACATGCAGAACAAACACGCGTCGGCGTATACCTATGTGTTTGCGGATAGTTACCCATTTGCTGACCCGTTGGGTAAAGACCGGGCTAAGGCACAGCGTTTTATGCGGGAGTATGTCGCTTGGTGTGCGGCACACGCGGGCGCAGACCGCTGTTACACCGACCCGTCGTTTGTGGATGAGCCGGATACCCGTGAGGCGTATGCGTATGCGCGGCGCTGGGGGGCGTTTTTCGATGAGATGCCCTTGCCAAAAGGTGAAAAAATTCGCTATCAGGTGAGTGAGCCACCGTTAAATGAAGACTCTGCCTTGGGTTCGTTAACCGGGGCGGTGGATGTATGGATTCCGAAATTCTACGATTTGTGGCGCGATGTGGATCACTTGGGTAAAAATATTACGGCACAGCGCTTGGCTGCGGGGGAGGAGGTGTGGGCATACACTGCTTTAGTGCTGGATTTCAAAGCGTATCAGCAACTCAATCCGCGTGCCGATGTGTTAAAGGGAAATTATCCACCCGTGTGGCAATTGGATTTTCCTGCGATTAATTACCGGATTCCGACTTGGTTGTTGCACCGTTATGGCGTGACGGGGCTGGGCTATTGGGATACCTTGGCATGGGCGGAGAATACCGATATTTGGCAGGATGCGGCGAGTTTTATCAGCACTAATCCACCGGGAATCGTATTCAATGGTGATGGTTTATTGGTGTACCCCGCGAAACGGGCGCAAACCGGGTTTGATGGACCCTTGGCATCGTTGCGCCTGAAATGGATACGCGAGTCGGTTGAAGATTATATGTACGTCGACCTGTTGTTGCAGGCGGGTGAAACCGAATTCGTCAACCAGCAACTGGGGCAGATTGCGCGTGATTTCGGTGATTGGGATAACCAGCCCGCGTTATTAATGCAAGTCCGGCAGGCGTTGGGCGAGCGTCTGGCAAGCTTATGAATCACTTACGCCAGGCAGCAATAGTGTTCATGATGGTGTTGGTATTTGCCTTGCCTACTGATGGGGCGGTCGAAGTGGCAGGGATGTCGCTGGTGAAAATAGCGGGCTTGATGGCGTTTGGTTTGACAGCGCTATTGTTGATGTTGGGCAATGGCATTCATGCGCTACGGGCGTTTCATACAGCAGTGTTGTTGTATGTGGCGTGGGTGATGTTGTCTTATACCTGGTCGGCAATGCCGGTTCCCTATGAAACCACGCAAGCGGTGAGTAGTGATCAAGCACTAAAAAGTAATCTGTATGTTTTGGTGATCAGCTTGTTGCTGTTTCAATTGGTGACAACGGCGCAAGATATTAACAAGTTGTATATTGCTTTGGTGTTGGGATCGTTTTGGCTGGTGTATTTAATGGTCAAAGATTACCAAGTGACCACGACTACGGTACGTCATCACATTAAGCAATTCGATGCCAATGAAGTCTCGGTCAAATTAGCGATGGTTATGCCCTTGGCAATTTACTTACTGACTCACGTGAAACCTTGGTGGTGGCGTTTGTTGGGGGCGGCTTATTTGCCAGCGGCAGCGTTTACGATTTTGATCACGGGGTCGCGCACGGGGGCAGTGGTGATGGTGGTGGGGCTTGCCGGATTTTTGCCTACTATTTTGCGTTCGGGTTTGTTGGGGAAAGCCGCTAGTGTGTTGGTGATGGTGGTGGCATTGATTGCGGCGGCGAATGTGATTCCGCAAAAAACCATTGAGCGCATTTTTTCGACCGGCAAAGAGATTTCCAGCGGTACTTTAAATGAGCGCAGCGTAATATGGGCAAATGCGTATGAAGAGTGGGAAGAAAGCCCGATCTATGGTCATGGCTTGGGGTCTTTCCGGCGCATTATCAACCCGTACAATGTCGACTATACGGCACATAACAGTTTTGTGGCGATTACCGCCGAGCAAGGCATTGTCGGGGTGGTGTTGTACCTGACGGTAATCGGCATTGCATTGAGTTTGGCTTGGCGCTTGCCGGGTGATGAGCGTTGGCTGTTATTGCTGATGTTATTGGTGGTAGTGATCGGGCAGATGTCCCTGACCCTGCAAGATCGGATGTATGTTTGGTTTGCCTATGCGCTGACCGCACTGAATTTTTATATTAAAAATAATACAGTTAATGCGAAATATTTTAACAAGGTATCCGTGACGATATGAAAAAGATCGCTATTGTGATTGCTGAACTCGCTGCTCCGGGTGGTGCAGAAAAGGTCGCGGCGGATCTTGCCGAGGAATTTCGTCAACGCGATTATGACGTTACCGTTATTAAGTTTGCACGTTTGCCGCCAGAAATGACGCGCTACGATTTGCCGGTGCGGATGATTAATCTGGATATTCCCGAACGTCAAGGTGGGTTATTTACCCAAATTAGCCTGTTACTGCAACGTGCTTGGCAGTTCCGGCGGTTGTTTCAACGTGAAAAATTCGATCATATTTTCTCATTTTTGGAAGCGGCAAATGTGCCGTGCGTCTTGGCTTGCCCAGATGCAGTGCTTTCCATCCACCTTGACCCTGGCACGATGACCCGCAGCGAATGGTTGGCGTTTCGTTGGTTGTATCCGCGTGCGAAACGGGTGATTGCGGTGTCACGGCAAATGCAGAGTTTACTCGAAAAACAGGCGCATTTACGCAATGTGAATTGCATTTATAACCCGGTGAATACGCGGTTGATTCGTGAAAAATCACAGGAAGCGCTTAGGTTTGAGGGGCGTTTTATCCTTGCTGTAGGGCGTTTGGAAAAGCAAAAGCGGTTTGATTTGCTGATTGAAGCCTTCGCACGTAGCAAAGCCCAACAAGAATGTAAGCTATTGATTGTTGGGCGTGGTTCGCAACAAGCGTTGCTGGAACAGCAAATTAAAACGCTGGGTATGGAAGCACGGGTGATCCTAGTGGGTTTCGATGCGAACCCCTACAAGTACATGGCGAAAGCCGAGTTTCAGGTAATGAGCAGTGACTACGAGGGCTATCCGCTGGTATTGATTGAAGCATTGTCCTTGGGCTGCCCGATTGTGTCTACCGATTGCCCGACGGGACCGCGTGAAATTATTCGCCAAGGCGAGAACGGTTTGTTGGTGGAAAAAGGCAGTGTGATGGCGTTGGCTGCTGGAATTGATGAGCTGTTTTTTGATGCGCATAAGCGCGAGCGTTTGCTGCAACAAGCACAAGAATCGGTGCGGACAAATGATATTGTCGCCGTGGCGGATGCGTGGTTAGCCGCATGAGAGTGCTACGCCATGTACCTTAAACACAGCCTGATTTATTTGCTGGCGAAACTTGCCCCTGCCTTGGCGAGTTTCGTGGTGTTGGCGGCGTATACGCGCTGGATGTCGGCTGAGGAATACGGGATTTTTACCACCATTTTAGTGGTGGCGTCGAGTGTTAGCCTGTTTGCATTTGGCTGGTTGTACGTGGGGATTATGCGTTTTTGGGATAAGCAGGAGCTAAGTGCCGGGGCAGTGGAACGTTTAATCAGCGTATCGGTATTGGTGATTGCGTTAGTGGTAGGCGTGCTGGCGGCATTGTTTGCGTGGCTGACTGGGCAAGTGGCGGTGGCAGCGGGCTTTTTTCTGGTGTTTTTGAGTTCTGCATTTTATGAGGCATATCAGCGCATTAATTCGATTACCTTGAAAGTAAATCACTATTTGTGGGCAGAGGTGGGGCGTACTGTGCTGACGATGGGTAGCGGTTTGCTGTTGGTGTGGCTGGGGTATGCGTGGTTGGGGGCAATTGGTGGTGTGGTACTGGGGGTTTTGTTGGTTTTGGTGTTGTCGGGGGCGTTGTGGCGGCATTTTCAACCGGCTTGGCGCGAGGCAGATCGCGGTGTGCTGAAAACCTTGTTGGTCTACGGTTTACCGTTAAGTTTATCGTTTGTGTTATTAGAGATTATCCATGCATCTGATCGGGTGATGGTGGGCTGGTTATTGGGGTATGCGCAGGCGGGTGAGTATGCTGTGGCGTATAACTTGCCGTTTCAGATTTTAATGATGCTGACCAGTTCGCTGAATTTGGCGGCGTATCCCTTGGTGATTCGTAGTCTGGAACAAGCGGGTAGGGAACAGGCAGAAGCACGGCTTCAACAGTATTTTGTGTTGCTGATGGGGGTGTCGATTCCGGCTGTATTGGGCTTGATGGGAATTGCTGACCTGTTTATCCCGTTGTTGGTGGGGGCGGAGTTTGTACCCACTTCCTTGCATTTGCTACCTTGGATTGGTTTGGCTATCTTGGCAAATTGCACGTACTTATTTTATGTGTCGCTGGCGTTTCAGTTGGCGGAATACACGGCTGGCTCGGTGAAGGTGGTGGGCGTTGCTGCCGTCGTGAACGTGTTGCTGAACTTGATACTGATTCCTGCATACGGTGTGTTTGGGGCGGTATTGGCATCCATTGCGGCGTATCTGCTTTGTGTGGTGTATGGCTATTATCTTGGCAGGCAATATTTCGCGTTAACTATTCCCGTGTTGGACATGGGAAAAATCCTGTTGGCGGCTTTAGGGATGTATGCCTTGATGCGGCAAGTGCCGGTGTTAGCCGTGCATGATGCGTATGTGGTGGCGCTAAAAATTCTGTTGGGCATTGCCAGCTATGCGCTGTTGGTGTGGTTGTTAGATATTGCGCAGGTACGGCAATTAATCAAAGCGAGGTTTACATGGGCAACACTATGCTCTACGTCATCACCTCCCTAAGTGTCGGCGGGGCGCAAAAAGCCTTGTTGAATTTGGCGAGTTCTGATTTCAGTCGCGACTATCCGCCGGTGGTGATTGCCTTGGTGGAAGTTGATGGTGTCCGGCAACAGTTTGCCGAGGCGGGGATTCCGGTGCATGTTCTCGGAATAAACCGGCTGACGCAGTTACCGTGGGTTTTGCCCCGTTTGTTTGGCTTGTTACGCAACATCAAGCCGCAGGTGATTCACGGCTGGATGCACCACGGTAATCTATTCGCAACGCTGGCTTGGTGGTTGGCGGGCTGCCGCCCGGTATTGCTGTGGGGAATGCACCATACCCCAGAAAAAGCCACGCTGGAGCGGAAGCAACATGCCTTGGTTCTCAAAGTCGGACGCTGGCTGTCACGTTTTCCACAAAAGATTGTGTACGTATCGCGCCGTAGTATGCAGCGCCACGCGGAATTGGGTTATGCCATGCAGCACGCGCAAGTGATTGCAAATGGGATTCCCTTGGGGAATAACCGTGAGCAGGCGACACATTATGCGAGTGTGCGTCAGGAGTTAGACATTCCGGCGAATGCGCGGCTGATTGGTAGTTTGACCCGTTACGTGCCGGAAAAAGATATTCCTAACCTGTTGAATGCCATTCGTCTGTATCAGGAACGTGGTGAGGATACCCATTTTCTGTTGGCAGGTGAGGGAATGGATGCGCATAACCCAGCATTGCAACCATTGCTGAGTACCTTAACGGACGCTACAAAGGTGCATTTGCTGGGAGTACGTACTGATGCGCAGCGTTTGATTGCGGCGTTGGATATTGCCACCTTGTCCTCCCAGCGTGAGGCATTCCCGTTGTTTTTGGCAGAGGCGATGGCGGCTGGTGTGCCTTGTGTGGCGACCGATGTGGGGGATATTGCTGAATTTGTGGCAGATACGGGAACGATTGTGCCGGTGGCTGATGCCGCCGCGTTAGCAAACGCTTGGTCAAGTGTGTTGAACCAAGCGCCTGAAGCGCGTGAATCCTTAGGGCAACAAGCGCGACAACGGGTTGCCGCAGGTTACAGCCTGAATGCTGTCATTCAGGCATACCAACAGATGTTGGGTACATTGCTGCCTACTCGGTTTCCAGTGCGTAAGGCAGTTCCAACACCTTGATGCTGTATTCGCCAAGGTGCAGGGGTTTGTTTGCTTCGGCAATTTTCATCACGGCTAAGGCTTCGACGTAACCATCGGGGTTTAAGGTGGCATTGAGAATGGTGCCTGCTTCCGTATCGGTGTCGCTGGCAAAGTTGGTGCCAACGGCGGGGACGTTGACGCAATGCGGAATGCCAACCCGATACATCTGGCGCTTGCTTTTACCCAAGTATTTGAGGCGGGCGACGATTTCCTGACCGGGGAAACAGCCCTTGGTGAAGCTGACACCGTTGATCAGGTGCATGTTCAACATTTGTGGAACCCACGCTTCGCTGCTGGCTTTTGTCACCATCGGGACACCGGACATAACGTTGAAATATTCCCAACTACTGCGCCCGACGCAAGCGGCGTTAACGTTGATGCGTTCCCACAGTTTTCTGGCTTCGTCCAGTTCGCCTAAAATCTTGAAGCGCGGAATCGGTGCGGGCTGGCGCATAATCGTCAGGCTATTGATTTGCAAGGTTTCATAGGCTTGAGCAGGTGCTTTGCCGAGGATTTCTTGCAAGCGCTTGTCACCCTCGGGAGCGGCGTAACCAAAATGTACCAAGCTGGCACTGGCATCTTCCAAGGCGACTTTAGAGCGCATCACATACATGCGCAGGCGTTTCAAAATCGGTTCAAGTAAATCGCGTGATACGCTGAGGTAGTAAACCCCTTGGCGCTTGGTAATAAAAAAGGTCGTTAATGCCCGCCCTTTGGGGGTGCAGTAAGCGCTGAGCTGGGATTGGGTATCGCTGACTTGGTTAATGTCGTTAGTCAACTGACCTTGCAAAAAAGCCGTGGCATCTTCACCGCTGACACTGATCAACCCGAAATGCGACAGATCGCAGAGAATCGCGCCCTGCGGGGGAATGCGGCGTTCACGTTCAGGGTTGCCAAAAGAAACGAGTGAGTCACTGTTGAATTCTGCGCCGTGATCAATAAGAAAATTTTTCCAGTCTGCTTTCATGACGGCTCCTTTAGTTGGTATAGCGCATCCTCTTGTCCCTCCCCTGATAAGGGGAGGTTAGGAGGGGTTTTCTTTTATTTCTTTTCTTCGGGTTTGGCTTCAGCCGGTTTTTCTTCTGCCTTTGGGGCATCGGCGGCTGGCTTAGCGGCTTCTTCTGGCAGCATCACTTTGATGTCTGCTTTGGCTTTCAACTCGTCCATGTAAGCCAGCATTTTTTTCTGCTGGTATTCACGTTCGATTTGCGGTTTCAGAGCTTCCATTTCCGGTGGTTTGACATCGCGGCGTTCTTCCAGTTTGATGACGTGCCAGCCGAATTCGGTTTGTACGGGTTCTTTGGTAATCGTGCCGGGTTCCATTTTGGCGACTGCCTCAGAAAAAGGTTTGACCATCGTGCTGGCTTTGAACCAGCCCAAGTCACCGCCTTGGTTAGCGGATGGGCTATCGGAAGATTTCTTGGCAAGATCAGCAAAATCAACTTTGTTTTCCAGTTCTTTGATGATGCCTTGGGCTTCTTCCTTGGTTTTCATCAGAATGTGGCGGGCTTTGTACTCAACTTTGTCACCACTGGTGCGCTCTTCGTAGGCTTTTTTTAGCTCGTCTTCGCTGGGTTTGAAAGACGCTGCCTTTTCTTGTGTCCAAGTATTTAGAATGATTCGATCAGTAGCATCTTTGATTTTGTCTTTGATTTCTTGGCGTTCAGTTAATCCGGCTTTGTTAGCTTCCTGACGTGCCAATTCGGTGATAATCAGGTCATCAAGGATGGATTTGGGGTCAACTTGTGTGCCTGGCATTCCACCTACCATGCCCATGACGGTATTCAGGGTTTCCTGAGTAATGTCAGTGCCGTTAACGGTTGCGACAACTTTCTTGTCATCCGCATACAGGCTTGTTGCCATCAGTGTTAACCCAACCAGCCCGGTTGCGATCATTGTAGTTTTGTTAAAACGCATTTTAAGTATTGTCCTCTGTCGTCGTTGATTTCGTTAATTTACGGTAAAACTTTTTTGAACGGTTTGACGGTGACACGCTGGTAAACGCCTGCTGCCACATAGGGGTCAGTTTCTGCCCAGCGTTGTGCTGCGTCTAATGAGTCGAACTCAGCAATGATAACACTGCCACTGAAGCCCGCTTCACCCGGATCGTTACTGTCTATCGCGGGGTTGGGACCCGCCAGTAGCAAATGACCGGCATCCCGCAATGCATGGAGGCGTTCCAGATGTGCTGGGCGTGCTGCAAGCCGTTGTGCCAGACTGTTTTCGACATCTTCGCCAATAATGACATATAACATGGGTATCGTATCCTTAACGTTTGTTAACTATTTGGTGGTGTTTTCAGGGGTTTCAAGGGCGTGTGTTTGCAGGTAGAACACTTGCGCAATAATGAATGCAAAGGTCAAACCGAGTACGCCAAACAGTTTGAAATCTACCCAGATTGCTTCACTGAACAGCTCAGCCACTATCAGGTTCAGCACACCAATGAAGATAAAAAAGCCTACCCACAGCAGATTGGTCGTCATCCAGATACGCGGGGGAACTTGAATGGCGCTCGACATCATGCGTTCCGTCAGCGTTCTGCGTGAGCCAATATATTGGCTGATGAGAAATGCCAGCGCAAAAGCCCAGTTGACAATGGTGACTTTCCATACAATAAACTTGGGATCTTTGAGGAGTAGGGTGAGTGTACCAAATACGATGAGAATAGCTAAGGTGATCAGATGCATCCGCTCAAAGCGGCGGTGCATGGCAAAATACAGCACGTTTTGCACAATCGTCGCCAAAATGATCACCAACGTCGCCAATAAGATGGCATCTTTCGGCTCGTTCTGGTTAAGTGATATCAGCGGTAACTGATTGGCGGCGGCAATCCATGCGGGTGGCAGGTCTGCAAAGAACTGGTACACCAGAAAGAAAAGCACAACCGGGAAAAAGTCAAACAGGAACTTCATGCGTATTGGTATAATCCATCAAAGTTAACCATTCTAAACGATAATTGTACAATGAGTCAGTATTTTCAAATTCACCCAGAAAACCCTCAAATACGCTTAATCCGTCAGGCGGTGACGATCATCCGCGACGGGGGTGTAGTGGTTTTTCCTACCGATTCCAGTTATGCGATTGGTTGCCATTTGGGCGACAAAGCGGCGATGGAGCGCATTCAACGCATCCGTAAGCTGGATAATAAACACAATTTCACCTTGGTTTGCCGGGATTTGTCAGAAGTTTCCCTCTATGGTCAAGTGGATAATATGAATTACCGCCTGATTAAGTCTTTGACACCGGGGCCGTACACCTTCATTCTACAAGCAACCCGCGAAGTGCCACGGCGCTTGCAGAACCCCAAGCGCAAAACCATTGGGGTACGCTTACCTGATCATATTGTCACCCAGGCATTGTTACAGGAACTGAATGAGCCGTTGATGTCCAGCACCTTGATTTTACCGGGGGATGACCTGCCAATGGTTGACCCTTACCAAATTCGCTTGTCCTTGGAACATCAGGTTGATTTGATCATTGATGGCGGTTTCTGCGGGCATGAACCCACGACAGTGGTAGATTTAATGGAAGCCCGCCCCGTCATTTTGCGCGAAGGCAAGGGTAATATTGACTGGTTGGTGGAGCATTAAGCATGGAAGGTATGGATATAGGTTACGTCATTCGCCTGATTGTGGCGGGGGCTATCCCGGTATTATTTGCAATTACCCTGCATGAAGTGGCACACGGTTGGGTTGCCAATCAGCTCGGCGATAGCACCGCGAAAATGTTGGGGCGTTTGACGGTTAATCCCCTCAAGCATATTGACCCTATTGGCACGGTGGCATTGCCGCTGGGTATGTTGCTGATGTCGATGTTGACCGTGGGGCAACCGTTTGCGTTTGGTTGGGCAAAACCCATTCCGGTGAATACGCGCAATTTAAGCCATCCGCGCCGTGATATGGCGATCGTGGCAGTTGCAGGTCCTCTGGCTAATTTGCTGATGGCACTGTTTTGGGTGTTGATGATACCTGTGTTTTTGACGGTGATACCGGATGCCAATATTGCCGATGGTTTTGTCACGATGGCACAAATTGGTTTGGTGTTTAATTTGGTATTGTTGGTACTGAATTTATTGCCGTTACCGCCTTTAGACGGTGGGCGGGTTTTAGCAGGCTTAGTGCCGCGTAATGTGGCAGATGTGCTGGATAAAATTGAACCCTATGGCTTTCCAATTTTGATTGTTTTGCTGTTAATGGGCGTGCTAGACCAGATTATTGGGCCAATTATTGGTACACTTTACCGTTTGCTTACTACCATTATTTGATCAACAAAGGTTTGATGTGAGTACTACACCTTCGCAAAATCAGCGTGTCGTTTCTGGGATGCGCCCGACAGGCTTGTTACATCTTGGGCATTACCACGGTGTCTTGAAAAATTGGGTAGAGATGCAACTCAATTACGAGTGCTTCTTTTTTGTGGCAGATTGGCACGCTCTGACCACCCACTATGAAACGCCAGGCGGTATTGCCCAGCATGTGGAAGACATGGCAATTGACTGGTTGGCAGCGGGTATTAGCCCCAGTTCTGCCACGATTTTCACCCAATCGCATGTGCCTGAACACGCCGAATTACACCTGTTATTGTCAATGATTACCCCGCTGGGTTGGTTGGAACGGGTTCCAACTTATAAAGATCAGCAGGAAAAGCTCAAGGAACGTGATCTCGCTACCTACGGTTTCCTTGGCTATCCGCTGTTGCAATCGGCTGATATTCTCGTTTACAAAGCTGACCGCGTGCCAGTGGGTGAAGATCAGGTGGCGCATATTGAATTGACGCGGGAAGTCGCACGCCGTTTCAATCATTTGTATGGGCGTGAACCCGATTTTGAGCAGAAAGCCGAACAAGCCGCCAATAAAATGGGTAAGAAACAGGCGAAAATGTACCGTGATTTGCGCCGTCAGTATCAGGAACAAGGGGACGCGGAAGCCCTGAGTGTCGGGCGTGCGTTGTTGGAGTCACAGCAAAATTTATCGCTGGGTGATCGTGAGCGCTTATTTGGTTACTTGGAAGGCTCTGGCAAAATCATCCTGCCTGAACCTCAGGCAGCGCTGACCAAAGCGTCCAAAATGCCGGGGTTGGATGGTCAAAAAATGTCAAAGTCGTACCACAATACGATTGCTTTGCGCGAATCCCCAGAGAGTGTAGACAAGAAAATCCGCACCATGCCGACCGATCCGGCACGCGGGCGTCGAACTGACCCCGGTGATCCGGCAAAGTGTCCGGTATGGCAGTTCCATGAAGTGTATTCGGATGAAGCCACCAAGCAATGGGTGCAGGAAGGGTGTCGCAGTGCGGGGATCGGGTGTCTCGAATGCAAGCAGCCGGTGATTGCGGCGGTGCAAACCGAGCTTGCCCCGATTCAGCGCCGCGCTGCCGAATTTGAGCAGGATCGCGGGCGTGTCCGTGACATTTTGCGGGAAGGCGCAGAGTCGGCACGGCAGGTGGCGCGTGAAACCCTTGCTGATGTGATGGAAGCGATGCATTTCACCCATCACCTCTGATGAGTGCCATTCAGCGGGAAATGCCGTTAGCGGTGGTGCGTGGCGAGCACATTATTGCCATGCCAGAGGATTTGTATATTCCCCCCGATGCGCTGGAAGTTTTTTTGGAAGCGTTTGAAGGACCCTTGGATTTATTGTTGTACTTGATTCGGCGGCAGCATTTTGACATCTGTGATATTCCGATTGCCCATATTACTGAGCAATACATCGCTTATGTCGAGTTGATGAAAGAGTTCAAACTCGATCTTGCGGCTGAATACTTGCTGATGGCGGCGATGTTGGCAGAAATCAAGTCGCGCCTATTATTGCCTCGTCAGGCTGTGGTGGAGGAAGAGGATGATCCACGTGCGCAATTAATGCGCCAGTTGCAGGAGTACGAACAGTGTAAACAGGCGGCAGCAGATTTAGATACCTTGCCGCGCTTGGATCGTGACCATTGGGTGGTGCAAACCGTAGCGGATTTTCCGAAATTGCCGCGTCCGCAACCCGAAGCCTCGTTGCGTGAGTTATTGCTGGCGTTTCAGGGCGTTTTGAAACGCGCTGATATGTTCAGTCATCACGAAATTCGGCGGGAGCATTTGTCGATCCGTGAGCGCATGACCTTGGTATTAGCGGCTTTGCAGGCACAGCAGTTTGTACCGTTTGAAAGTTTGTTTCGGGTGGAAGAGGGCAGACGTGGCGTGGTGGTGACATTGATGGCGGTGTTGGAGTTGCTCAAGGCTCACCTGATTGATGTCACGCAAGGTGATGAAGCGTATGCACCATTGTATATCCGTGCGGCGGGATAATTGTAGGAGCCTGCCATGCAGGCGATTCTTTGGGGCGGTTAATCAGAATGAAGAATCGCCTGCATGGCAGGCTCCTACCAGGGCGACCGCATTTGACTTTTTAAATCACTTTAAAATCAATAGATTGATTACTTTTAAGACATAGGCGCATTAATTATATCTCATTGATTAATAAGAGTTTAAAATTTATATGCGCTCACCCTGAGGCTCCTACGAAGAGGTGGTGAATTCCAATAATTACATGCTAAAATCAGTCGAAAATCAGACTGATTTAGCTAATAATCAGTCATGAAGTTGGATTGTTCAATGGAAAAAGACAAAATCTTCACCATCCTCAACGACTGGAATAGCTGGAACAAGCCCTTGCCCGCCACTTTCAGCCGCCCGCTTTACGAACAGGACATCGCCCGCAAAGCCAGTTCCGGCGAAGTGCTGGTGATCAAAGGCGTGCGCCGCAGCGGAAAATCCACGCTATTAACCAACGAAATCAAACGCCTGCAAGCGGGTGGGATGCCAATCAAAAACATCCTGTTCGTCAATCTGGAAGACCAGCGTTTTTCCCTGTTTGAGCCACTCACCTTGTTGGAAAAAATTAAGGAAACGTGGTTGGAATATGTGCAGCCGCAAGGCGCGACCGTCATCATGCTGGATGAGGTGCAAAATGTTCCCCAATGGGAAAAGTGGGTGTTGAAAGAGTACGCGACGGGCAACAGCAAGCTATACGTTACTGGCTCCAATTCGCAATTGTTGGGGGTTGAGTTTGGCACAGCCCTCAGTGGGCGTTACCTCGATGTGGAAGTCTACCCGCTGAGTTTCAAGGAGTTCTTACTGTTCCACGGGGTTGAGATCGGTTCACGGGCAGATTTTCTTGCCCAACGCATCAGGATAAGCCAGCTTTTCAGGCGTTACGTGGTGTTTGGCGGTTTCCCCAAGATTGCCCTGACGGATGATGAATGGCTGGCGAAGGAAACTCTCAATGTTTATTACGACTCCATTTTACTGCGCGATATTATCAGCCGCCATAAGCTGAAAAACTTTGCGGTGTTGCAAGAGTTGGCGCTATTTTTGCTGTCGAACAATGCCACGCTCAATGCTTACAACAAGCTGAAAAACACCTTTAATGTGTCGTTTGAAGTCATCCGCGAGTATGTGGAATTCCTGCAAGGGGCTTATTTGATTTTTTCGCTGAACAAGTTCGATTATTCCTATAAAAAGCAGGTGGTCAACCCGAAAAAGTTTTATGCCGTCGATACCGGGTTGTCGAATAACGTGTCATTCAGTGTGTCGGCTAAAATTGCCCAAAACCTTGAAAATATCGTGTTTCTGGAACTGAAACGCCGTAACAAGGCGGTGTTTTACTACAAAACCGCCAATAATCTGGAAATTGATTTTCTGGTTGAACAGGATGATGCCTACGAGCTGATCCAAGTGTGTGCAACCTTGCAAGACCCCGCTACCCGGCAACGCGAATTGAGGGTGTTTGCGGTGGCGGCAAAAGAGTTGCATAAGCCAGTCAAGCCGCTGATTTTGACACTGGATAACAGCGAAACCGTGCTTGAGGATGGGCTGGAAATCGACATCCGTTACGTGCTGGAATGGTTATGTTTATGAGGAAAAATAATGCAGCTTGAAACCATCCTGCAAGCCATTTTGCTGACAGCCGACCAGCCGCTGTCACTGGAGCAATTGGAGCACTATTTCTTGCCGGAAGAAGGCATTTCACGGGGTGCTATTCGTAGCGCCTTACAAACATTGCAAATCGGGTGTGCTAACCAAAGCTTTGAGCTCAAGGAAACCGCCAGTGGGTTTCGGTTACAAACCCGCGCGGAATTCCAGTCTTGGGTGCAGCGTCACGACGACGAGCGCCCGCAAAAATATTCCCGTGCGTTTTTGGAAACACTCGCGCTGATTGCTTGGCGGCAACCGATTACCCGTGCCGAAATTGAAGAAGTGCGCGGCGTGGCAGTGAATACCAATGTGATCAAAACGTTGTTGGAGCGTGATTGGGTGCGGGTCATCGGGCATAAAGAAGTCCCCGGCAGACCCGAAATGTTGGGCACTACCCGCCATTTTCTGGATTATTTCAACCTCAAGTCACTGGATGAACTACCGAGTTTGGCGGAAATGAAAACGCTGGACGTGGATACGTTGCAATTAGAATTGTTGGGGTAATTGACCAGCGTTGGTGGTTTCGCCATAGTCAGGCTTTGGTTGCAGGCGGAGGTTAGCGGGTATGCGTTCCTATGGATTCTTACTGTGTTTGCCCTTAATGGGATTGCCTGTCTGGGCAGAATCGCCTGCCGTTGACGCCGAGCGTGAAGCCCTTGAAAAATGGTTTGAAACGGATACCTCTGAACCGCCGGTAGTGATTAACGAAGGGCAACTCGATTTTCTGGCAACAGCACCTACGGGTGAAGTGCTTCATCATCATCAAAACAAAGTCAAAATTACTGCTGAATCGTTGGAAGACGGTTGGGCGCAACTTGAGCAATGCCACGACAATCTGGATCAGGCAGCCGCGATGCAAATTACCTTTCGCGATGGCTACATCCGCGACATGAAAATTACCGAGCAGCGCAATATTGGTAAGGCATGGGTGGAAGGTTCCAGCCTGCAACTCAGCAAAGTCGGGGCGGATGCCCGTATTTGTTTGCAAGCCAGCACCCGTGCCTTGCGCATTCAGGATGATGGTTCCTATGCGTTATTGAACGGACCGTATATGCGTAAGTTTTTAGACGGTTACTATCCGATGCAGGTTTCCATGCAAATTGAATACCCGGCGGATTTGCTGAAAGTGGCGGCGATTACCCCAGCAGCACAAACCGGTTTTACTGTACTGCAACAACACGGCTCAGTCGGTTTTGATGCGTTGTTTGAAGGTGAGTTACGTACTTCGATTCAGTTTGAAGAGCTGTAACATAATGGGCTAGAATCCGGCGCAACATAACTATCAGGATAATTTTATGCCACAGCTTACCGCTTTGCTCTTCGATGTCGACGGCACGCTTGCCGATACCGAACGTGACGGACATCGCCCCGCCTTCAATAAAGCCTTTGCTGAAGCCGGTCTCAATTGGGACTGGAGTGTAGATTTATATGCCGACTTGCTGACAGTGACCGGCGGCAAAGAGCGTATCCGTTATTTTGTGGAAAAATACCTGCCAGACTTTGCGCCAGCCGAAGGCATCGCCGAGTTTGCCGCGCGGATGCACCAGCGCAAAACCCATTTCTATCTGGCGATGTTACAAGCAGGCGAAATTCCCTTGCGCGTCGGTGCAGAACGCTTGATTCGCGAAGCGCGGGCGGCGGGGTTACGTTTAGGCATTGCCACGACCACGACCCCAGAAAATGTCACCTATTTGCTGAAAGCTACGTTGGGAGAGGAATCCATCGGTTGGTTTGAATGCATCGCGGCGGGCGACATCGTGCCGAAGAAAAAACCTGCGCCCGATATTTACGTGTATGCCATGCAGCAAATGGGTTTACAGCCTGAAGAATGCTTGGCGTTTGAAGATTCGGATAACGGTATCCGTTCATCCATAGCCGCTAACCTGAAAACCATTGTAACGGTGAATGATTATACCCGTGATCACGATTTCAGCAAAGCAGTGTTGGTGGTTGATCAGTTTGGCGAGGCGGATATGCCTTTTACGGTGTTGCAAGGTGACGCAGGTACAGAGTCCTACGCCACCCTTGCGTTATTGCAGCACGTGTTTAACCAAGGAAACCGTTCCTAAGTGATTGCATAAAGTCACGGACTTGCTGCGGTGTCAGCGGTTGGCCTGATTGCATCATTTGCTGAAGCATAGTGCTCATCTGTGAGCGGTTGCTGTTACTAGTGTTTACGCCCAGTGAGCGGGTGACACCGTAACTTTGCGTTGCAGGTGACTGCTGTGCTGGCGTAGTGGGCTGGGGTTGCTCACTTAAATGACTATTGGAAGCAACAAACGCATTTTTCTGCACATTATCGAAATCGGTATTGCGCGCGATAATGTCAGAAAGTGTGGTGTTTTTGATCTCTTGCAGTGCTTTGCCGGAGAACTGGTTTTCATACCAGAAGCGGTCGCCATCACGTAAACGGGTGAATTGGTCACTCATGATTTTGGTGAAGGTTTGCCCAAATAGTGAATCACCGACCGGCTTTTCGGCTAAACCGGCTACCCACAGGTCAACATCGGCGGGGCTGTCGTACACACTTGCCAGTTTTTCGCCAAAGCCTTCGCGCCAGACATTCGAGTCAAAGCTGTTGACAGGGCGTAATCCTAAGGCTTCACGAGTATCACCATAGCCTGCTAAGCCGTGGTCACGTCCTCGCTGGATATTGACCGCAGCCAGATCTAAACCACCTTGCGGGAATAGGAAGTTGCGCACGTCGTCAACAATCATTGGGTCAACGGCTTGCGCGGTTTGCGACGCTGCACCACGTAAAATGGGGTCAATGCCCGCTTCAACCACTTTATCTGGGCGGAAGAATGCATCTTTTAGCGAGACATTGCCTTGCTGAATGGTTTGACCATTTTCATCCAAACGCAACAGGTTGGATGATAGCATGGTATGCCCCATGCGGAATGCAGCCGTCGCAAAGGCATTATCAATTGAGGGGTCAACGTTAGGCTTGTAGCCTGTGTATTTCGGAATGGCGTTTTTACCAATCAATTCGGGCAGGAATTCGTTATATGTAATCGCTTGTATTTGTGCAACGTTGATCTTACGCGCTTCTTGATAGATTTGTTCATCCGTCATTTTGGGATTTTTTTGCGCAATTTCATCGGCTAAGCGATTGTGTTCGCGCACCCATAACGTGTGCATCGAAGCTAAGCCAATATTTTCGTTGGAACGCTTATCCCCGGCAATAAATTGCCCCTTCTCATCGATTGGCATTAGGTCACCAGCAGAAACTTTCATTTTGCCGCCTTCGTGGCTGCGCAATGAATCAGCAAACGCTGCATCAGAACCGTAAACACTGGAGCCGTCAACAAAAGCGGTGAGACTGTTGCTTTGTTGGCGTTGTCCTTGGGCATCGACGGTGGCACTGCTACGAGAGAGTGGAATAGAGACCGTGCCAGTACCATTGGGGTCGAACTGTGGGTCGCCTTTAGGTATCGCGATCGGCGCTTTTTCTGTGGTGCTGGTGGGTGTTGAGGTTAAATCATGATCAAGGAATTGTCCCCACATCCAGAACAGATCGCTTAAGCCTTTTTGGTTGACGGTATTTGTTCCATTTTGTGCAATGACTGCATTGCTGACTGTACGTGGGTTAGGCAGGCGTTGTTCGGTAGTGCCGCCGGGTTCACGGCTGCTATCTTGAGGAATGCTGCGTCTATGTTGTATGCCAGCCGAACCCCATGTGGGATTTTTCTTGTTATTGCCGCTGCCATCTATGCTGCGGTATTCAGCGGGTTGCGGCTGAGGTTTGGGATGGCATTTGCTTTCAATTTGCGCTAACAGTTGCTTAATCAAATTAGCTATATTTTGTAGGGAGTTTTTATTGCCGCCGTTGTAACCGGGTAGTTGAAGCAACGCACTAATGGCTTGCGGTGTGGCTTGCAGGGTGCTGCTGGCATTGGTTGATGCGAACGTTTGCCCGTATCCTTGAGATGGTAAACGGGAATTGTTGTTAATAGTTTGCATGTCATGAGTCCTTGTGTTGATCAATCCTTTGAAAAAAATCCAGTTGTGTTGTGATTTTTGCAAAAAAATACGCCAGACAAGGCTGGCGTAGCAAGGATGACATTTATGACCGCTAAGGTTTTAAAGATAAGCGGTTGCTGATATTGAACTCAATAGGCGCTTAACAATGCTTGTGCGCGGTAGGTGTTTAAACGGGTACGCCAGCCGGGAAGCCATTTGGCTTCGCCGCGTTCGGGCGAGGAGTTGGCAATACGGCGCACGAGTACTTCTTCAGCAGCGCGGGCAAATTCATCCAAGGCTTGCGGGCCTGCTTGAACGGGGCGCATGGTCAATAGTACTTGCAGCAAACCCCAACCTTGACCGTTGTAGCGTTCGGTGGGGCTGGTGCCTTCGCCTTTGAAGTTGACGTAATCCAGTAATGGGTATAGACCGCGTTGGGTTTTTTCAACCGCTTGGTAGTTTTGCAGTACACGGTCACGGTCTTGTGGGGCAACTTGTGCCAACATGGTGGGTAACGCACGGGTGAGGCGTTCGGACATGTAGTTGGCTTGAATATTCATGGTTTGTTGCAGGAATGTGCGCAATTGCTGCATTTCTGGGTCATTGCGGGCGCGTTCAAACGCGGCTTTGTTCGCCCAAGGCGCGGTGCGCACACTGCGGTTGGTCAGCCACTGCGGGACGGGTACGCCTTGCGCTTTGGTGTAGTCGATCAGACCGGGGAAGGTTTCGGTGTAAGGGCCACGATGCCCTGCCGGATACCAAATGAAATGTCCGATACCGAGGGAAGCGAATTCTTCGCGATCATTCCACACCACTAGCAAGACTGGGTTGCCGCTGGTTTCATTGCGGTATACTTTATCGGCTATCCAGTTCAAATCTTTGGCGGGAACAACAGTCGGTGTGGGTGGGGTTTGTTGATTCATCGGAGCACACGCCGATAACCCTATGCCAGCAATTACTGCCAGTGATAATACTATTTTTTTCATAACAAGCCCTTGCGTCGGTGTAAAACAAAATCAAATGCATAGAGCCGTGAGTCGGCTGAAAAGTTCCATTCTTTGAGCAATGCCAGTGCTTAATTTGGCTGAAAGCGTATAGTTATCAGTGTAAACAATACAGGAGGTTGATGTCATGAAAGAAAAACTACAGCAATTAGTACAAGCCCTGAGCAGTGAGCGTGAAGAATTACGAGTGCGGCTGCATGTATTGGGTTTGGAGGCGCGTGAGGAGTGGGAACATCTGGAAGCCAAGTGGGATGCTATGCAAGTACGCTTGCGTGATGCGGGTTGGGAATTGAATCTGAAAGCAAAAGAGGAAATTCACGACTTGGGTGAAGATGTGGATAAACTCCAGCATAAAATCAGCGATAAAGTGGATGATATTCGCGTGGAAGTCGTTGAGGAATTACATGAGTTAGGCGAAGAGTTGTCAGAGTTGTATCAGAAAATTCGGCGGCATTTTTGAATGAAATCATGATGTAATATCATAATTTGGAAAGATTTATGGAACAAGTGAAGGTTCTTTTTGTATGCATGGGTAATATCTGTCGTTCACCCACTGCGCAAGGCGTGTTTGAACGCTTAGTGCAGTCACAGGGGTTGGCGGAGCGGATTCTGATTGATTCGGCGGGTACACATGCTTACCACATCGGCAATCCTCCCGATAAGCGTTCTCAGGCAGCCGCAAGAAATCGCGGGCTGGATTTGTCGGGGCAACGGGCGCGTAAAGTGACCGTAGCCGATATTGAGGAATTTGATTACGTGCTGGCGATGGATCGCATCAATTTGGAAGATTTGCACGATCTGGTCGCTGCATCGCAACGTGAACGGGTGCGCTTGTTCATGACGTTTGCGGAGCGCTGGAATGTCGATGAGATGCCTGACCCGTATTACGGTGGGGAGAGTGGTTTTGAACGGGTGTTAGATATGGTGGAAGATGCGGCGGCAGGTTTGTTAGACCACATCCGCCGCCATCATTTGTAGACCGCATGAACTGACTGGCGTTATTCCGGTTCAGTATGCATCCATGAAGGACGTTTTTTCATGGGTGCTGGTGCTTTTGGAGGTTCAATTGCAGGCGCAGGTTCTTCCGGTGCGCTTGTTTCTGCCATGACAGGAGCCGCTTCTGGTTTCTGTTCGGGTGCTGGCTTAGGAGCGGTTTCCACAATGATTGGTTCTGGGACTGGCTCAGGTACTGGTTGAGGCGCAGCTTTCACCACGGTTGGTTCTGGCGCTGGTTCCGGTGCGGTTTCCATTAGGATCGGTTCTGGCGCTGGTTCCGGTGCAGTTTTCACCACGGTTGGTTCTGGCATCTGCACTGGCTCTGATACGGGTACAGTTTCCACGATCACCAAGGGTGCTGCTGGGACAGGTTCCGGTTTGATCTCTGCTTTTGCGGGTTGACGCTCGTAACGCGGTTGGTGCATGGGCTGCGTCGCGGTCAGGTCGATGATGAATGGTTCCATGTTTTCCGGGGCGAATGTTTGTTCGACCTCGGCTCCTGCTGGGCGCGGCGGGCGTTGCTGGCGGTTTTGATTACCACGGGGGCGACGTGTCCTGCCACGGCGTTCACGGGGACCGCGAGCTTGATTGCCTGCTGTTTCTTCCGGTGCATCATCACCTTCTTCAGCGTCTGGTGCGTCGCTTAAGTCATCGGTGTCGCCGTTGGCATCTGCTGTTGGCGGTGGTGCCAGTGTACGTGCGGCAGTGATGACAACCTCTGCGGGTGGTGTTTCCGCTGCGCTATCGCTGACGGCTGCTTGACGCGGCTGCTGCGGTTTTACAGGTGCGGCATCATCCATGAGGGCTGTGCCAGTGTCTTGGTCTTGCGCGGTGAGTTCAGGCGTTGCCGCGTTGCGGTTGCGTGATTCACGCCGTGAACGGTCACGGCGGGAGTGTTGCGCTTGACCGTGTTCACGGTTGCCATCGCGTATTTCGCGTGGTGTCGCAGGCAGTACGATTTCTACCGGCACTTGCTCATCGACCGGTGTGGTTGTTGCTGGCACGTCCTGAACTGGTATACGCGGTTGGCGAGGTTCGTGTGGCGGGCGACGGTTGTTGTCACCTACGGCTTCGTCGCGTTCGTTGCGATTGCGGTTATTACGGCGGTCGTTGTTACGTTCGTTACCGCGTTCATTGTTACGTGGTTCGGCATTGCGTTCGCTACCGCGTTCGTTGGGGCGATTTTGGCGATTTTCCTGAGCATTGCGGTTGCGGGTGTCGTCGTTGGCTGGGCGTTCGGCATCACCTGCGGTTTCGCTTTTGCCATTGTTGCGGTTACGGTTGCGCTGCTCGTTGCGTTCGCCGCCACGTTCGTTGTTGCGACGGTCACGCTGTGGTTGGCCATTGCGCTGGGTGGCTGCGGGTACGGCAGCTTCTGTTTGGCTTTCAGCCGCTTCAGCGGCTTGGTCGACACTAGGGCTGCTACCAAACAGGCTGCTGAAAATACGCCGCATTAACCCAGGACCTTTGATGGGCGTAACGGTTGGTATCACTGGCGTTGCTGCCGTGACTTTTGTTTCGCTTGGCTGGTTGCGTACACTTTGTGGGGCAGGTGTGCTGGGCATGACATTGGTGACAGCCGCTTCCGCAGGGGCTTGCTGTTGGTTAGCATTCTGCCGAACTGTTTCTTCAGCGGCTGGAGGGGCTGGGATATATTGGTAACTGCTTTGGGTTTCCTCGTCTTCGAGGTTGTCATTACGGATACGGCTGATGTCGTAATGCGGCGTTTCCATGTAAGGGTTGGGAATAATGGTCAAATCGACATTGCGACGTTGCTGGATGTCGGTGATTGCTTGGCGTTTTTCGTTTAGCAGGAAGGTCGCAACGGAAACTGGCAGGCGGGCAATGACTTTGCCGGTCATTTCCTTCATGGCTTCTTCTTCGACCAAGCGCAGGATAGACAGTGCCATCGAGTCGGTGCTGCGGATGTGACCTTGACCGGTGCAACGCGGGCAAACAATTTGGCTGGATTCGCCCAGTGACGGACGCAAGCGTTGGCGTGACATTTCCAGCAAACCAAAGCGGGAAATGCGCCCGACTTGTACTCGCGCCCGGTCAAGTTTCATGGCATCACGCAGGCGCTTTTCGACTTCACGCTGGTGTTTGCTGGGCAGCATGTCGATGAAGTCGATCACCACCAAGCCGCCTAAGTCACGCAAGCGCAGTTGACGGGCAATTTCGTCAGCCGCTTCGAGGTTGGTGTTAAGCGCGGTTTCTTCGATGTCATGCCCTTTGGTGGCACGCGCCGAGTTGATGTCGATGGAAATCAGGGCTTCGGTATGGTCAATGACGATTGCACCGCCAGAGGGCAGGGCAACGGTGCGTTGATATGCCGTTTCAATCTGATTTTCCACCTGAAAGCGGCTGAACAGCGGTGTGCCATCAGTGTAGAGTTTGAGCTTGCGGATATTGTGCGGCATCACCGCCTGCATAAAATCACGCGCTTGGTTGAATACCTTGTCATTGTCGATAACAATTTCACCGATGTCGCGGCGGAAATAGTCACGCAAAGCGCGGATAATGACATTGCTTTCCTGATACAGCAGCGTCGGGCCTTTGTGCTGGCTATAAGCTTGCTGGATGGCAGCCCACAGGGTTTTGAGGTAGTCCAAATCCCATGAGAGTTCTTCGGCATCGCGCTCGATACCGGCGGTGCGCACGATTACGCCCATGCTGTCGGGGATGTCTAACTCGCTTAGCGTTTGCTTGATTTGCTGGCGGTCATCGCCTTCGATGCGCCTAGAAACCCCACCTGCTTTAGGGTTGTTGGGCATCAGCACCAAATAACGCCCGGCAAGGCTGAGATAGGTGGTCAAGGCAGCGCCCTTGTTGCCGCGCTCTTCCTTATCGACTTGCACCAAAATTTCCATGCCTTCACGCATTACGTCTTTGACGTTGGGGCGACCGGTGTACTTGGCATTGGGGTTGTAAAATTCAGGCGCAACTTCGCGGAAGGAGAGGAAGCCGTGACGTTGTGCGCCATAGTTAACAAAAACTGCTTCTAAGCTGGGTTCGACGCGGGTAATAACCCCTTTGTAAATATTGGCCTTTTTCTGAGCGCGTAGGGAATGTTCGATGTCGAGGTCGTATAGGCGTTGCCCATCAACCATTGCAACGCGAATTTCTTCGGGTTGGGTTGCATTAATTAAAATACGTTTCATGTACTACATAAGCCTTGGTTATGCAGCACCTGTTACCTGTTTGTTTCAGGTGGAGTCGATTAGTTTATTTCGTTTACTATCAAAGCGTTAGAAATTTTCTCTTCGCCAAGCTATGGATTAACCTTAATCGGGTCTACCTTCAGAAAGAATCGTTCGGTTGTTACGGATCATGGAACTGCCTCATAAGGGCGCATGAAAATTGTAAACCGCTGGCGCATTCTTGCAACAGACATCAGCAACAAGTTCTGCTGTTAATGCCACACCTGTCTGCTTACTTTTTAAACTGCATAACAGGCGTTGAGTTATCGGGGTAAGGATGCTTGTTATCCTGCTTCCCCCAGCACAAATTCTGGGGGAATGTACTGACCGCTAGAATTTGTGATTGAATCAATCAGGCATGGGTCATATCATCGTGTTCTGATTTGATCGAACCCATTGTGTCAGGTTTGCACCCTAACGTTTGCCTGTTGCGAATATATCAATTCGGTTAATTATATTCAATTTGCATTTAAATTTAGTTGGTATGTTTTTTCACTATGGCAGTCGAATATTACACAGTTACTGAAAACGAAGTCGGGCAGCGCATCGACAATTTCCTGCTGCGGCATTTGAAGCAACTGCCCAAAAGTGCCTTGTACCGGATTGTGCGCAAGGGCGAGGTGCGTGTTGATAAAAAACGAGTGAAGCCGGAAAAAAAGCTTGAATTAGGTGAAATTATTCGGATTCCTCCGATTAAGTTAGAAACCGAAGTGAACCCGCCGGATAAACCTGCGCAGGCATCCGAATCGTTGCTGGCAGTGTTGGAGGCAGCGGTGTTGCATGAAGATGAGCAACTCATTTTTATCAATAAGCCATCCGGTTTGCCGGTACATAGTGGTAGCGGTTACAAATTGGGGTTGATTGAGGCATTTCGCCAGCTACGCGAGAATTTGCCTTATGTGGAGTTGGCACACCGCATTGACCGCGACACCAGCGGCGTGGTGATTCTGGCAAAATCGCGTCAAGCCTTGACCGAACTGCACGGCTTGTTTCGTGACGGCAAGATCGACAAGCGTTACAAAGCCTTGGTGGCGGGGCGTTGGAAACACGGTCGCCAACACGTGACGATGGATTTGAGTCAGGAAGAAGGCACTCGCCAGAAAGTACAGCGCGTGGAAGAGGGCGAAGGCAAAGTGTCGGAAACGATTTTCTCGTCGTTGAAAAATTTGCACGGTGCATCCTTACTGGAAGCGCAAATTCTGACCGGGCGGATGCATCAAATCCGTGTGCAATTGCAAAACTTGGGGCATCCGATTTTGGGTGATGACCGTTATGGCGATTTCGCGCTGAATCGCAAGTTTCGTGAGATGGGCTTAAAGCGTCTGTTTTTGCATTCTGCCAGTGTGGATTTTACCTTGAGAGCCACCGGGCGGCGTTATGTGGTGGAAGCGCCGTTACCTGACGATTTAAAAGATGTATTGATTAATATAAAAATTAATGCGGTTGAGCGTACTGAATGAAACCTTATTCTTTGTTGATTTTTGATTGGGATGGCACGCTAATGGATTCAGCGGCACACATCACCCAATGTATGCGCAATGCGATCCATTTAGTAGGGGCGGAATCGCGTTCTGATCAGGAAATTCGCCACATTATCGGTTTGGGCTTGGATGAGGCGATTCGAGCCTTGTATCCTCATGCGCCTGCCAGCTTGATTCGGGCGATTGCGGATGAATATCGCCAGGAATTTTTGGTGCGTACCACCTACGGTAGCGAGTTGTTTGCCGGAGCGCGTGAAACGTTGTATACACTCGCTGCACAAGGCTACGACTTGGCAGTGGCAACGGGAAAGTCCCGTCGTGGTTTAGACAAGGTATTGGACGAAACTGGGCTGCGTGAGTTGTTCCCGATCACACGCTGTGCGGATGAAACCCGTTCTAAGCCACATCCACAAATGCTGGAAGAGATTTTGACAGACTATGATGCAGCGCCGCATGATGCCTTGATGATCGGTGACAGCGAATACGATTTACACATGGCATTGGCTATTGGGATGGATTCATTGGCGGTCACTTATGGCGTGCATGATCTGACGCGGTTGCGCCAAGCTCAACCGCTGGGTCACGTGGATAATGTCGCACATATTCCTGATTGGTTAAAAAGCAAAAGGTTATAGAATGAATGAAGAAAATACACAAGCACTGCAAGCCCTCAAAGAGGTGGCAATGGAGTCCATCAAGGAGCAGCGCCGTGCGCGGCGTTGGGGGATATTTTTCAAGCTGTTTTTTGTGGCGTACTTGCTGATTGCTTTGATTGCCCTGATCGGTAGCGGCGCATCGGATAGTAAATTGGCGGTGGCTGACAAAATTACGGCAGTGGTCGATATTAACGGCGTGATTATGGATGGCGCAGAAGCCAGCGGCGAGATGCTGATCCCTGCGCTGAAAGAAGCATTTGAGCACGAAAAAACCAAGGGCGTGATTTTGCGCATTAACAGTCCCGGCGGTAGTCCGGTACAGTCGGGCATTATTAATGATGAAATCAAACGGTTGAAAGCGAAATATAAGGACATTCCTGTTTATGCGGTCGTGTCTGATTTGTGCGCATCCGGTGGCTATTACATTGCCGTGGCAGCCGATGAAATTTATGCGGACAAAGCCAGTATCGTCGGTTCCATTGGGGTGCGCATGGATAACTTCGGTGCGGTTGAGCTGATGGAAAAACTGGGGGTTGAGCGCCGTTTATACACTGCCGGGGCGAATAAGGGGATGCTTGATCCGTTTCTGCCTGAAAATGAAACACAGGTGGCGCACGTCAACAATATGTTAACTACGACTCACCAGCAGTTCATCAATGTGGTGAAAGAGGGGCGTGGTGAGCGTTTGCAAAACAACCCGGATATTTTCTCTGGCTTGTTTTGGACGGGTGAGGATGCCGTTAAACTTGGCTTGATTGATGGCTTGGGCAGCGATGCTTACGTCGCACGCGAGTTGATAAAGGCGGAGGAAATGGTTGATTTTACTACGGAAAAAGATTTGATCCAGCGTCTTAGTGAGCGTGTCGAAACCTCCTTACAGTCACTGATTTCATTGGATGCTACCCCGCGCACGGTATTGCGTTAATGATAGCGTTGCGTGCGCAAGTAGCAGCGGGATTGCAAGCCAAGGAGTGGATGCTCACGACAGCGGAATCTTGCACGGGCGGTTGGATTGCCAAGCTGTGTACCGATCTGACGGGCAGTTCAGCATGGTTTGAGCGTGGTTTCGTCACTTACAGCAATGAGTCGAAACAGGAAATGCTGGGCGTACCAGCAGCAACCTTGGCGGAGCACGGCGCGGTAAGCGAAGCGGTTACGGCAGCAATGGCGCAAGGTGCGCTGCAACGTTCACGGGCGCAAATCGCGGTATCCGTCAGTGGCATTGCGGGGCCGGGGGGCGGCACAACCACCAAACCTGTCGGCATGGTCTGCTTCGGCTGGGCGGTACAGGATGGGAAAGTACGCACCGCAACCCAATACTTTGACGGTGATCGGGAAGCGGTACGCTATCAGGCGGTGCAATACGCGCTACAAGGCGTATTGCAGATGCTCGCGGATTAGATTTTCTGGCGCACGTAAGTGCCGGGTGCATCACCCAGTACTTCTAGTTTGCCTGCACCAGGAATACGCGCATCGACTTCTTCGTTGGAGAACGTTGCTACCCAACGATTCCAATCATGCCACCAGGACAAATCCACTTTGGTGGCATCAAACAGCCAATCATCCGCATTGTCGTCTAGCGTTTCATTGACCCAGTGACCGTATTTGTTGGCGGCTGCGGGGTTGACAATGCCTGCGATGTGACCGGATTGCCCTAACACAAAGCGTACCGGGCCTGCGAACAGCTTCGCGCCTGCATAAGTGCTGCGCCAGGGGGCAATATGATCATCGTGAGTGGAAACAAAGTAAGCTGGAGTATCAATGGTGCGCAAATCA
>CAYNNA010000007.1:0-5410 GCA_964398375.1 uncultured Thiothrix sp. | reverse complement strand
TGGCTCAGGCAATTATTCAAGTACATATTGCGCAGGTAATAGCTGTGCATCGCCGCTGGCATCCGCGTGCTGTCTGAGTTCCAGTACAACAGGTCGAAAGGCATCGGGTCATTACCGAGCAAATACAAGTTTACAAAGAACGACCAGATTAGGTCATTGGCGCGGAGCATATTGAAAGCCGTGCCCATGTCCTTGCCATCGAGGTAGCCATTTTTGTCCATGCGCTGTTCCAGTGAACCGACTTGTTGTTCGCTCAGGAATACGCCGATTTCACCGGGTTCAGCAAAGTCGAGCAGGGTGGTGAAGAAGGTGGCACTTTTTACCCGGTCATCACCTTTGGCTTTCAGGTGCGCAAGGGTTGCTGCTGTCAACGTACCGCCTAAGCAGTAACCGATCAGGTTCAAGTCACGTTCGCCGGTCGCGGCTTCGACCGCATCCATCGCCGCAATCGCTGCCTGCATGTAGTCTTCAAAGTTTAAATCGCGGTGTTGGCTGTCAGGGTTGACCCACGAAATCATGAAGACGGTGTTGCCTTGGTCGACTGCCCATTTGACGAACGAGTTCTTTTCGCGCAGGTCAAGGATGTAATACTTGTTGATCCACGGTGGTACGATCAAGACCGGGCGTTGACGGACTTTGGCGGTGGAAGGAGTGTATTGAATCAGTTCCAGTAGTTCGTTTTTGAACACGACTTTGCCGGGCGTGGTGGCAATATCGCGTCCCAGTTCAAACGCTTTCATGTCAGTCATGCGAATACGCAATTGACCGTCTTGGAAATCATCCAGCAGGTTGCGCATCCCTTTGACGAGGTTTTCGCCATTGGTGTCGAGAATGGTTTGCCAAACTTGCGGATTGGTGTGCGAGTAATTGTTCGGTGCGAGTGCATCAATCATGCTGTTGATGAAGAACTCGGCTTTTTTTGCATCCTCTTCTGACAAGCCGTTGGCGGTTTGTGCCAGTGTCCGCCAATATGTCGACAAATTGAGGTAAGACTGAAGTAGGACTTCGGTGAAGTGGTGTTCTTGCCAAGCGGGGTGTTTGAAGCGTTTGTCGGTGATTGCCGGTATCTCTGGCGATAGATGCCGGAATCCGAACAGGCGTGCGGTGGTGTGTTGCCACAGCTTGGTTTGGGTTTGGAAGAGTTCCATATTGGCTTGCATGACCGCGTTGGGGTGCAGGAACAGGTTCACGCCCCATTTGGTCAGTGCTGTGTTGAAGCTGTTGTCACTTTGCTGGGTACTCTGCGCGTTTTGACTGGTTGCTACCAGAAATCGGGCGATGAATTGTTGCCACAGCAGCAATGCAGTTGTGATGTTGGTTTGCAGCAGCACAGGGTCAGTTGAGTGTGTTGGTTTTTGAGCCAGATTTTGCATGGTTCAGGGGTTCCGCTTGTGTAGGCTAGGGTGTTTATCAGGTGTGTCACAATAACCAGTTTATGGGGGGATTGTCGACAATTTTTATCAAAAAATGTTGCATTGCGGTAATCTTGCGAGTTGCTTCCTGAGCAGCTACGCTCTACAGCTATCCCTTACCCTTGCAAGGAAACCATGATGAGCAGCCCCCGCGACCTTTTCCTGTTCGATAGTGAACAACTCCACGCCCTTGCTGATGCCAGTACTGTGCGCCAAGGCTTGGCTTGGTTTAAGGAAAACCGCGTTACCGGGGTGAGCCAAGAAGAAGCGCACCTGTGGGCGGAGGTGGAAGATGCCAATGGTGAGCTGTTCGGCAATGAAGTGTGGTTTGATGCTGATGGTGAAATGCATATCCAATGTGCCTGCGGTGCTGACACCCAACACGTTTGCGCCCATGTGATTGCGGCGCTTTATGCCCACGCCAGTCATAGCGGCGAACAGGCACTCATGGGGGCGACAGAAACGGCGATCGAATGGCGCGTCAAACGCGGGCGTACCGAAGTAAAAGTCGAGCCGGTTGGCGATACCGTGTGGTTTGGTGCGTGGAAAGCCGGTTCGATCACCACCGACAAGCATTTTACCCACAGCTATCGGGTCAATATCCGCTCCCTTACTCAGCGCAGCAATCATTGCACTTGTCCCGATTTCGCCACCAACCAGTTGGGAACCTGCAAGCACATCGAAGGGGTATTGCACAAAATCAGCAAACGCCGCGATTACAGCAAGCTGAAAAAGCAGTCCGCACCACTGTCTTACGTTTACTTAAACTGGGATGCGCCACAGCCGCCCGTGATTACTTTGCAGCGTACTTCCGACATGGATGAGGGTTTGCGCAGTTTGTGTGCTGGGTATTTTGATGAGGCAGGGCTTTTTAAGCAGTCATTGCCGGACGGCTTTTTCCGTTTTGCCGCTGCGGTACAAGACCGTGTTGATCTTGATGTGGGTGAGGATGCGCAAGGCTACGTTCGTCGCCTTGCCGAACGTGCCAGTCAACAGCTACGGGCGCAGGATATTCGCGCTCAGATTGAAGCTTCCGGTGGGCATTTGCCGGGTATTAAAGCCAAACTTTACCCGTATCAGGTGGCGGGGGTGGCATTTCTTGCCGCGAATGGACGTGCGTTGCTGGCCGATGACATGGGTTTGGGTAAAACCTTGCAGGCCATTGCCGCCGCGAGTTGGCTGTACCGCACCGCGCAGGCGAAAAAAGTGCTGGTGGTTTGTCCTGCATCCCTGAAACAACAATGGGCACGGGAAATCGAGAAGTTTGCTGGGTTGCCGGTGCAGATTGTCCAAGGTGGGTCGGAAGCGCGTAGTGTGCAGTACCGGCGTGGCGATGGCTTTTACATCCTCAACTACGAACTGGTGTTGCGAGATTTGTCGGTGATCAACAGCGTTCTCAGCCCTGATTTGCTGATTTTGGACGAAGCACAGCGCATCAAAAACTGGCAAACCAAAATCGCCACGGCGGTCAAGCGGGTGGAATCACGTTACGCTTTTGTGCTATCCGGTACGCCGTTGGAAAACCGCCTCGAAGACCTTTATAGCCTGATGCAGGTGGTTGACCCGCATGTGCTGGGACCCTTGTGGCGTTATTTTGCCGATTTCCACATTACTGACGAGCGCGGCAAGGTGTTGGGCTACCGCAATCTTTCCACCCTGCGTCAACGGCTTAGCTTGGTGATGCTACGGCGTGACCGGCGGTTGGTCAGTGATCAGTTGCCGCGCCGTATTGAACAGCGGCTGGATGTGGCGATGAATGACAAACAGCGCGAATTGCACGATGCCGCGTTACAGGCTGCGGGGCAGCTTGCACGCCTGATGAAACGTCGTCCGCTTACCCCCAGCGAACAAAACCGTTTCATGTCGGCTTTGCAACAGGCGCGTATGGCTTGCAACGCCGCCGGGTTGGTGGACAAGGAAACGGAAGGTTCTCCCAAGCTGGACGAGTTAGAAAATCTTATTCAAGAATTGTGTGTGCAATCCGGTCTCAAAGCGGTGGTGTTTTCGCAGTGGGCATTGATGACTGAAATGGTGGAGCAGCGTTTGCGCCGTATGGGCATGGGCTGTGTGCGTCTGCATGGCGGTGTGCCGACCGACAAGCGTGGTGAATTGATGGACAAGTTCCATGATGATGACGCTATCCAAGTGTTCATTTCCACCGATGCGGGTGGTACGGGTTTGAACCTGCAAAATGCGGCGGTACTGATTAACCTCGATATGCCTTGGAACCCAGCGGTGCTGGATCAGCGCATTGCCCGTATTCATCGTCTGGGTCAGAAGCAGCCGGTACAAATCGTAGTAATGGTTGCCAGCGATTCCTATGAAGAGCGGGTGACATCGCTGGTCAAAGGCAAACGCCATCTGTTCGACAATGTGATTGACCCGGATGCCAGCGAAGATGTGGTGGGTGTCAGTCGCAAATTACTCGAAGTACTGTCGGATGAGCTTGCCGGAGAAGCAGTGCCAGCGGAAGAATGCGCAGCGGCGATGCCGGAAACGGCAGAGGCAGCCGTGCCGGAAATCCCAGAAACACCTGCCGTTACTGATGATGCTGTACCGCCTGCCATTCGACGTGATGTCAGCGCAGATGATACGGGGGTGGCGGTGGAAGACAGCTTGCGTACCTGTATCCTCGCTATCCAGCGGCATTTTGGGCAGCGGGTGGAGCGGATTTTGGGCAGTGGTGGCGGTTTGCTGGTGGTGCTCGATCAGGTATCCGATGCTGATGATCAGCAGGCGGCGCAACTGGGTGGTGACATTCCAGTGGCTTTGCTTGACCCGCGTACCTTGCGCAGTTTGCAACGGTTGGGAGCTGCTTCCCCGCTGAAGGATGCCCAGCCGTATTATGATGCAGCAACAAGGGTGGATGCAGAGGAGCCAGCCGTGCCGCGTTTGTTGCTGAAGGCGCAAGACAAGTTTCGTGCGGCTGAGTTGCTGCTGGAGCAAGGCATGACCAATGTGCCGTTGGAATTGTTGCTGGAGGTGGTGTTGAACACCGCAGCAGCACGGGGCAATCTGGAACGTGCGCCCAAAGCAGTGGATGCGGGTGTATGGGTGTATGCCGAGGCTGTGCCAAACGGTTGGCTGGCACACGAGGAAGCGGCGTTGGTGATGCGTGCAATCGCACTGGCGCAGGCACTGGAGTTACCCATGAGCTTGCTGGAGCAATTGCTGGAGGATGTGCGCGGGTTTGTGGGAATGGCGGTGGCATGATAGGAGTCTGTCGTGCAGGTGATTCTTACGTGTGAACTCCCCTCACCGCGAATAATAAACCCCCGGCGGTGGCTCTTTCACATAAACCGGCGGTTCTGGTGGTGGGAACAGCACATCCCATTCCAGCACCAGATCGGGAAATAGCCCGGATGTTTGCGCCCCCTGCGTTTCTTCGATCAACACCGCACCATAACGCCCACTATCGGCGGCTAACTGCCACATCATTACCACCCGATCTATTGGGTGTACTACCCAATATTCCTGCACCCCATAACGTTCATACAGCCGCAGTTTGTGGATTAGGTCTCTGGATGCCGTGGAGGGTGATAGCACTTCGATAATCCAGTCAGGTGCGCCCTTGCAACCTTTGTCGTGGATTTTATTGCTGTCGCAAATCACGCTGATGTCAGGTTGCACCACATTGTTTATTTGATCATCCGCAGCTTCGTCAACGGCGAGGCAAACATCAAAAGGTGCAGGAAAAACTTCGCAGGATTTACCCAATAAGAAATTGCCGATTTGGCGTACCAGTTCGCGGATAACCCGCTGGTGCAGTGTGCTGGGGGCGGACATCATCACAGGTTCACCTTCCAACAATTCATAACGCACGTCGTCAGGCCAGCGGAGGTAATCCTGATAGGTATAACGCTGTTGCACGTCTAATTGGTAAGCAAGTGACATTGCGCAGTCCCTCCTGTCGAGTGATAACATCAATCGTGTGATTCTAGCATAAGGAACTGACCCGAAATAACTTCCCGAAATCAGGGGGACTGAGGTGTAGCAGT
>CAYNNA010000006.1:0-51952 GCA_964398375.1 uncultured Thiothrix sp. | reverse complement strand
GGAGTTAGGGCGACTGACACAAGTTTCGGACACCAATATCATTAAGTTACCCAATATCAGTGCCTCAATGCCGCAATTGAAAGCGGCGATTACCGAGCTGCGTGCCAAGGGTTTTGCTGTGCCGGAATACCCTGAAAACCCGCAAACGGATGCCGAAAAGCAGGTGTCGAACCGTTACGCCAACGTGTTGGGTAGTGCGGTGAATCCGGTATTGCGCGAGGGCAATTCCGACCGGCGTGCGCCGCCAGCGGTGAAGCGTTACGCACAGAAAAACCCGCATTCAATGGGCAAGTGGAGTCCGGCATCACGTACTCACGTTTCGTTTATGCGCCGTGGTGATTTTTATTCCAGCGAAAAATCCATGACGATGGATCGTGATTGCGATGTACGCATGGAACTGGTGATGGCGAATGGTCAAGTCATGCGCTTAAAGGAAAAAACTTCGCTGCTAAAAGACGAAATCATCGACAGCATGTTCATGAGCAAAAAAGCCTTGTGTGCGTTCTACGAAGAGCAGCTTCAGGATGCGAAAGAAACCGGCATTATGCTTTCCCTGCACGTCAAAGCCACCATGATGAAAGTGTCGCACCCCATCGTGTTTGGTCATGCGGTTAAGGTGTTTTTCAAGGATTTATTTGCCAAACACGGCGAATTGTTTGCGCAGTTGGGGGTTAACCCGAACAATGGCATGAGCAGTGTTTACGAGAAAATTCAGTCGCTGCCAGCGGAACAACGTGCGGAAATTGAGGCGGATATTCAAGCCTGTTACGCCAGCCAACCGGAAATTGCGATGGTCGATTCCGACAAGGGCATTACCAATTTGCACGCGCCGAATGATGTGATTGTGGATGCGTCGATGCCTGCGATGATTCGCAATGGTGGCAAAATGTGGGGAGTGGATGGCAAGCTCAAGGACACCAAAGCGGTCATTCCTGAAAGTACATTTGCGCGTATTTATCAGGAAATGATTAATTTTTGCAAAACCAACGGTGCGTTTGACCCCGCAACAATGGGTTCAGTGCCTAATGTGGGCTTGATGGCGCAACAGGCGGAAGAATACGGTTCACACGATAAGACCTTTGAAGTGCCAGCCGATGGTGTGGCACGGATTGTGGACGATCAAGGTAAAGTGCTGATGGAGCAACACGTCGAAGCGGGTGACATTTGGCGGATGTGCCAAGTGAAGGATGCGCCAATACGTGATTGGGTGAAATTGGCAGTGAACCGTGCACGTCAGTCGAACACCCCAGCAGTATTCTGGCTCGACCCGTACCGCCCGCATGAAGCGGAATTGATCAAAAAAGTAAACTTATACCTGAAAGACCATGACTTAACGGGTGTGGAGATCCACATTATGTCGCAAACACGGGCGATGCGTTTCACCTTGGAGCGCATTGTACGGGGTATGGATACGATTTCCGTAACGGGTAATATTTTGCGCGATTACCTGACCGATTTGTTCCCGATCATGGAGTTGGGAACCAGTGCCAAAATGCTGTCGATTGTGCCGCTGATGGCAGGTGGCAGTTTGTTTGAAACGGGGGCGGGTGGTTCTGCGCCCAAGCATGTGCAACAGTTGACCGGTGAAAACCATTTGCGTTGGGATTCATTAGGTGAATTTTTAGCATTGGCGGTGTCACTGGAAGAAGTTGCTATCCAGACAGGCAGTCCACGTGCCAAAATTCTGGCAACGACGCTGGATTTAGCAACTGGCAAGCTGTTGGATAACCGTAAGTCGCCGTCTCCTAGAACCGGGCAGTTGGATACACGTGGCAGTCATTTCTATTTGGCGCTGTACTGGGCGGAAGCCTTGGCAGCACAAACAGATGATGCGGAATTGGCGGCACAATTCGCACCGTTGGCACTAGCCTTGGCAGAGAATGAGCCGGTGATTGTGGCGGAATTGAATGCGGTGCAAGGTCAGCCGGTGGATTTGGGTGGGTATTATTACGCTGATCCGGAAAGGGTGGCGCAGGTAATGCGTCCGAGTGTGACGTTGAATGCGGCGTTGGCTACATTGTAGTAAACAGAATCCTGTAACTTACCCCTTCTCTGACAAGGAAGGGGGGGGTAAGTTACAGGTCACAGCGTTTTAAACAACACCTGTGAATTGCGCTGGTAGTTATACAGCGATTTCTTATTGGCAGGCAGTTCATCCACGCTGCTCTTTGCGAAGCCGCGTTCCCGAAACCAATCGGTGGTCTTGGTAGTTAACACCAGCAGGCGGGTTTTGCCTTGCGTTTTAGCGAGTTGCGCAACGTGTTTCAGCAGTTTATCGCCACGATTGCCGCCGCGATCTTGCTGGCTGACGGCAAGGCAGGCGAGTTCGGCGACTTGCGGATCAGCGGTATCATACAAAGCAACGCACGCAATCACCTCGCGGTCGCGGAGGATAATGTGGAAGTTGTCGATTTCCAGTTCGAGTTGTTCGCGGGAGCGTTTGATCAAAATGCCACGTTCTTCCAGCGGGCGAATCAACTCCATAATCCCACTGATGTCTTCAATCGTTGCGGCGCGTAAGCGTTCAAATTGTTCGGCGGCAATCATGCTGCCCACGCCATCACGGGTATACAATTCCAGCAGCAATGCCCCATCAATCTCGGCATCGAGCAGATGGATGCGTTCCACTTGATTTTCGGAGGCTTCAATCACGGCGGGGAGCAGCGCGTTGTGGGGCAAGCTCGCTTTGGCTTCCTCAAGGGTGAGTTCGTGCGGCAAATTCAACGGTTGGTGGCTGAGGAAAATCAGTTTGTCGGCTTTAACCGCTGTCGTAGCGGCAACCGCGACTTGTTCGTAACGCAGGTTGTAGGCTTCCCCCGTCGGTGAATACCCCATAGGCGAGAGCAACACGATATTGCCGGAATCGAGTTGTTGCTTAATCAAAGTATGCTTGATTTTGCGGACTTGTCCGCTGTAGCCGTAGTCGACGCCATCGCAAATACCTAACGGACGTGCCGTAATGTAATTGCCGGAAATAATCCCTAACCCTTCATTATTCAGGGACGGTTGATTGAGCGCATGAGTCAGCAAGTTTTCGATGCGGATGCGCAAAAAACCGATGGCTTCCTGTGCTGCGAGCAACGATGTGCTGTCGGTAACGCGAATGCCGTTGTGCAAGCGAATCGGGGTGTTAGTGCGGTGCAAGCGTTCGTCAATTTGCGGGCGCGTGCCATGTACCAGCACCAGCCGTGCGCCGAGGCTGGAAATAATGGCGAGGTCTTGCACAATTTGCCGAAAGCGTGGCGTGGCAATCACTTCACCAGCAAACGCGATCACAAAGGTTTTGCCGCGATGATTGTGGATGTAGGGCGCGGCTTCGCGGAAAAACGTGACGCTTTGCGGGCTGGGTGCTGACCTCATGTTGATTACCCTTGGGTTAGCAACATCTGATCAACCAAGTCGCAAATACAGTGGATGAGCAGCAAATGGGTTTCCTGAATCCGCGCAGTGCTGTCAGCGGGGACACGCAATTCTACATCTCCGGCTTGCAACCGATCTTTCATGCTGCCGCCTGCTTTGCCGCTGAGCGCAATGACCTGCATTCCGCACTCATGCGCGGCGTCAATAGCGCGGTTAACGTTGGTGGAATTGCCGCTGGTGGAAATGGCGAGCAACACGTCACCCTTGCGTCCCAAGGCTTCGATTTGGCGGGAAAATACCCGTTCGTAGCTGTAGTCGTTGGCGATGGAGGTGAGGGTGGAGGTATCTGTGGTCAGCGCAATCGCGGGCAAGCCCCGGCGTTCTTGCTCGAAACGGTTGAGCATTTCGGATGAGAAATGTTGCGCGTCGCCCGCTGAACCGCCATTGCCACAACTGAGGATTTTGCCGCCGTGTTGCACCGTATCGAATACCAGTGTCGCGGCGGCGAGAATGGGTTCTTGCAATACCGCGAGGGCTTTTTGCTTGGTTGCAATACTGGCAGCGAAGTGTTGTTGGATACGTGTCTGTAAATGCATGGAATTCATGGTTTAGCCCGTGTCGAAAGCGTTTTTGATCCAAAGGATAGTGTTATCACCTTCGACCGCTACCACGTCAAAACGTGCCTGGGCATCCGGTGCGCGGTATTGCAAATAATGTTGTGCGGTGCGGATGATACGCGCTTGCTTGCGGGGGTCAATACTGTGCAAAGCGCCGCCGTAACGGTTGGTTTTGCGGTAGCGCACTTCGACGAACACGATGACATTGCCATCGCGCATAATCAGATCGATTTCGCCCATTTTTAGGCGGTAATTCTGGTGCAATAGGTGTAAACCGCTGGCTTGTAAATGTTCACAAGCCAGTTGTTCGGTGCTGATGCCGCGTTGCAGGTGCGGCGCTTGCGCCTTATTGTCCAACGGCTTGTGGTACGCCGTTAGCAAATGTGGCGAATAGCAAGGTGCGTTGAACTTGGCGATTGCCCTTTAAACGGATATTGCCGGTTTTGCCATTGACTTGCGTATTGGGGTTACGCGCAATGCTGGGCAGGTTTTTGGCAATCAGGAACGCATCCATCCCCAGTGCGAACATGCGTGGGAATTGCGAGTTGTTGAGCGTGCCAGATTGTAAGCCTTCCATCACCCACGGGATTTCGGTGTACATAATGCCGTCGAGATCGACGTCTTTGCCAGCATCAACCCGCCCGGAAAAAATATGTGAGGTGGCATAAATGGGTAATTCGGGTGCTTGCGCGGCTAATAAAGGGCGCATCAGGCGGGCTTGGCTGGGGGATGCTGCTAGGAACACCATGCTGGCGCGACCTTGGGTAGCGGCTAAGGCATTTTGTACGTTTTGCAGGTAAGCGTTAGATGGGGTATCAGAAAATTGTTGAATATTGATCACTTGACCGCCTTTGGCTTGGTATGCGGCACGGAATGCGCCGGATATGCGCTCTCCCCAACTGGAAGCGGGCGCTAACACGATCGCGCTGCGTAAACCGTTGGCAATCGCTGTGTCAGCGACTTGACGGGCTTCGTCTTCTGGCAATAATCCGAATTGGTAAAGTGCACCGGGTATATGACGGCTATTAGTCAGGTAGTTCAGGCTGAGCAAAGGTTTGGAGAGCACTTGCGGTTGGGCGAGTAACTCCGCTAAGGATTCTTTATCCAAGGGACCGATGACAATATCCGCACCATCGGCGACGGCGCGTTGGTATTGGGCTACTGCACCGCCCGCACTGACATCATAGAGTTGTACGCTGGTTTCGCGGGCAACACTGTTACGGGCGGTGTCGATACCCCGGTAAATTTCTTGACCGACACTACCCAATGCCCCGGATTGTGGCAGGAGTGCCGCTACGCGCGTGACGCTGGTGGGTACAAGTGCCGTTTGTACATTTTGGACACTGGGTGTAGCACCGCCACCATTGCCACTTGCCATTGCTTGGGCGCGTTGCTGGATGTGTTTAACTTTTTCACGCAAGGCTGGGGATAGGTTGTCCAAATTAGTGGGTAAGGTGCGCAGGGCGAGTGCGGGGTTATTTTGTTGCAACGCCAAAAGCGCCCTGACATAGGCTTGACGGGCGCGGTTTTCACCATCGAGGGCGGAAGCTGGCACTTTTGCCAAATAGGTATTGGTTAGATTAGCGTCGCCAATAGAGGCGGCAATTTCAGCCGCTTGCAAAATGACGCGCTCGCGTTGCGGAGTCGGGTAGCGTGCGGATGCGGCGTAATAGGTTTGCGCAGCTTCGCGTTTTTTTCCCTGATTAAAAAGCGCGTTGGCTTGTTCAACCGTGGCATTGCCTTGGGTGACTGAATTGCCGTCGGTATTGATGAAGTCGTTGGGCGAACAGCCTTGCAACATCAATGGGACAGCCAATAAGGCGATAGCGCAGTATTTCAGAATACTTTGGTGAAATTGTGATTGCATGGTGTGAGTCCTAGTACCTATTGGTGGGGTATGGTTGTCGGAATATAGCATTTTTTGGCGAGGATGCTGCATGTTTGATTAAGCCTATCAACAATTCGGTCGGATGCTGAAAAAAGGTCTATGCTTGTGGACGAGAGTTGCTACTAATAATGAATGGAGGTGTTCCAATGTCCACAGGTTTGGCTGTTGCTATTTTGTGTGCGCTTGCCGCACTCGTTTACGGTCTGGTGACGACGCGCTGGGTGCTTGCCCGCCCGGAAGGGAATGCAGACATGCGGCGTATTGCCCAAGCTATTCAGGAGGGGGCGCAAGCCTATTTGAATCGTCAATACACCACGATTGCGGTGGTGGGAATTCTATTATTTGCGGTTATTTTCATTGCATTGGGTTGGCAAACGGCGATTGGTTTTGCGCTAGGTGCGGTGCTATCCGGTGCGACAGGTTACATTGGCATGAATGTGTCGGTGCGGGCGAACGTGCGCACGGCGGAAGCTGCCAAAGATGGTCTGAATGCGGCATTGGATGTGGCATTTAAAGGCGGGGCAATTACTGGCATGTTGGTGGTTGGCTTGGCATTGCTAGGGGTGGCAGGTTATTACGCGGTATTGACGCTGACTGGCACGTCGTCGATGGATGCGATTCATGCCTTGGTCGGTTTGGCATTCGGTGGTTCCTTGATTTCGATTTTTGCGCGGTTGGGCGGTGGTATTTTCACCAAGGGTGCGGATGTTGGCGCGGATTTGGTGGGTAAAGTGGAGGCGGGTATTCCTGAGGACGATCCACGTAATCCGGCGGTGATTGCGGATAATGTGGGCGATAACGTCGGTGATTGCGCGGGGATGGCGGCGGATTTGTTTGAAACCTACGCGGTGACGATTATTGCGACCATGTTGCTCGGCGGCTTGCTGATGGATGGCTCGGAAAATGCCATTGTGTACCCACTGGTGTTGGGTGGCTTTTCTATCTTGGCGTCGATTTTGGGCGCTATGTTTGTGAAGGCACGTACCGGTGGCAAGATTATGAATGCGCTGTATCGCGGTCTGGCGGTGGCAGGCGGGGCATCTCTGATTTTTTTCTACCCTGTCACCATGATTATGATGGGGGATAGCCCTGACTATTCGGTGAATGCGCTGTATGGCTCGGCGGTGATTGGTTTGGTGTTGACAGCGGCAATGGTGTGGATTACGGAATATTATACCGCGACTGAATACAACCCGGTGCGGCATATTGCGCAAGCGTCTACTACCGGGCATGGCACTAACGTGATTGCCGGTCTTGGCGTGTCAATGCGTTCCACGGCGGCTCCGGTATTGGCGGTGTGTTTGGCAATTTGGGGGGCTTATGAACTCGCTGGTTTGTACGGCATTGCGATTGCAGCAACATCCATGTTGTCAATGGCGGGGATCGTGGTGGCGTTGGATGCCTATGGCCCGATTACCGATAATGCCGGTGGGATCGCGGAAATGGCGGGTTTGCCTGACAATATTCGCAATATTACTGACCCGTTGGATGCGGTGGGCAATACCACGAAAGCGGTGACTAAAGGTTATGCGATTGGCTCAGCGGGTTTAGCAGCGTTGGTGTTGTTTGCGGATTATACCCATGCGTTGTCTGCATCACATCAGATGGCGCTGAGTTTTGATCTTTCCAACCATTTGGTCATTATCGGTTTATTTATCGGTGGGATGGTGCCGTATTTGTTTGGGGCAATGGCGATGGAAGCAGTGGGGCGTGCCGCCGGTTCGGTGGTGGTGGAAGTGCGTCGTCAATTCCAGACGATTCCCGGCATTATGGAAGGCACGGGTAAGCCGGAATACGGTACTTGCGTGGATATGCTAACCAAATCGGCGATTAAGGAAATGATTGTGCCGTCATTATTGCCAGTGGCAGTGCCGGTCATTGTGGGGCTGACCTTGGGTGCACAAGCACTGGGTGGGGTCTTGGTAGGAACCATTGTGACGGGGATTTTCGTGGCAATTTCCATGACAACCGGTGGCGGTGCTTGGGATAATGCCAAGAAATACATCGAAGAAGGCAATTTCGGTGGCAAAGGTTCGGATGCGCATAAAGCCGCTGTGACCGGTGATACTGTTGGCGACCCGTACAAGGATACGGCAGGTCCTGCGATTAACCCGTTGATCAAAATCATTAATATTGTCGCGTTGCTGATTGTGCCGTTGTTGGCGTAAGGTAGTGCATGGCTGATGTTGTCAGCTAAAACCAGAAGCCCGCTCTTCGTGGTGGGCTTCGTTGTTTGGGGAAGTGGATGAAACAAGGCATTTTATACTGCGTGGCAACGCCCATCGGTAATTTGGCGGATATGACGGAACGTGCCAAGCGTATTTTGGCGGAAGTGGATAAGATTTATGCGGAAGATACCCGCGTGACCCGTGGCTTGCTGACCCATTTTGGTATTCAGGGAACGCTGGCGAGTTTGCACGATTACAATGAGGCGGGGCGTGTTGCTAGCATCCAAGCCGAATTGGAGCAGGGAATGCAATTGGCGTTGGTGAGCGATGCGGGTACGCCGTTGATCAGTGACCCCGGTTACAAGCTGGTTCACGCCTTGGGGAGTGCAGGGTGCAAAATTGTGCCGATTCCGGGGGCAAGCGCGTTGATTGCAGCGCTGTCGGTGGCGGGTTTGCCGACGGATCGGTTTGTGTTTGAAGGTTTTTTACCGGCAAAAGCCGTTTCGCGGCGAAAATGGCTGGAAAGTTTGGTGGATGAGTCGCGCACCTTGGTGTTTTACGAATCCAGCCACCGCATTGCTGAGATGCTGGCGGATGTGGCAAGTACCTTGGGGGCGGAGCGCCCGGTGGTGGTGTTGCGCGAGTTGACTAAGTTATTTGAAAGCATTTACCGGGGGAGCGCAGGGGAGTTGGTTGCGCAATTAGCCGCTGATGCCAATATGTCACGCGGTGAATTTGTGGTGGTGGTGGCGGGCAAAGTGGTAAATGAGGATGAGGAGCAACTCAGTGCTTTGCGTGCGGACAGTATTCTGGCGGTGCTGTTGGAAGAGTTGCCGGTTAAACAGGCAGCGGCGATTGCTGCCCGTTTAACCGGATTGCCGAAAAACCAGTTGTACAAGCAAGCGCTGGCGATGGTTTAGGCGGCTGATTCTGGCGCTTCACTCGATTCTTCGGGGCTGTTGATGACAATCAGTTTGTCGGGGTCGAGTGCTAAAATTTGTTGCGCAATGTCGAGCGGAATCAGGCAACGTTTGCCACCTAAAAAGGTAATCGCGAGTTCGCCAGCGGCTAAGGCTTGTTGTTGGGCTTCGGTGACGTAGAGGTATTTGATGTTGTCGCCGACCACAAAATTGTAGCGAATGTCAGCATCGTCGACATTTTGTAGGTTGGCTGTGATTAAGGCTGCAACTTGTTCGCGGGTTTGTTTGCGGCGGGCGGCGATTTCGCGCTGGCGTTGTTCGGCTTGTTCGCGCTCTTCACGTTCGGTTTTGGCGCGGGCTGCATAAAATTGTTCGAGGTCGCTTTTTTCTTTGGGAGCCGGGCGTGGTGCTTTATTTTCAGTGCGTTGCGGTTTTTCTGGGGCTACGGTTGGGCGGTTTTCACGACGCGGGGTTTTGTCACGCGGTGGGGCTTGCCGTGAGGAGGCAGGTTTGGGTTGGTTAGCCTTTTCAATCTGTGCTTCGGTGACTAACCCCGCTTTGAGGAGTTGGTCGCGTAATGAGTGTGCCATGCTGTTCTCTTGAGATGTCGACAATTAGTATGGGTTAGTGGTGGTTAGTTGCTGTTAGATTCGTTAACAAGCGTTATAATACCGTGATTTTTACACAAGAGTAGAGTAAACCATGAATATTGATAAAGTTCCTGCTGGGCGTGATGTTCCTAATTGCGTGAATGTCATCATTGAGATTCCGGCATTGTCGACGCCAGTCAAGTATGAGTTGGATAAGGAAAGCGGGGCGTTGTACGTTGACCGTTTCCTGTCTACCCCGATGTTTTACCCAGCAAACTATGGGTTTATTCCGCACACGTTGGCACTGGATGGCGACCCTACTGATGTGTTGGTGGTCAGCCCTACGCCGTTGATGCACGGTTGTGTGATTCCGGTGCGTCCGGTGGGTATGTTGAAAATGTCGGATGAGTCCGGGATTGATGCCAAAATTGTGGCAGTGCCTGCGCATAAGTTGTCTTCTGGGTATCGTGAAATTAACTCCTATGAGCAACTGCCACCATTATTGTTGAGCCAAATCCAACACTTCTTTGAGCGTTACAAAGAATTGGATGCAGGCAAGTGGGTGAAGGTGGAAGGCTGGGCAGGTATCGAAGAAGCCAAGCAAGAAATTTTAGACAGTATTGAGCGTTATAATACCGAGCAACCAGAGGAGATTCCATTCTCTTAATCTGTTATAGTCGCCCGATTTCAAGCAGGGCAGACAGGATGCTCGTTAGTACTTTATGAGCGATAGACCGATTAAATTAGAACGCGATGAGCAGCACATGTTCAATGTGCGGGCTATGGTTGCGGGTGTCTTTATCCTGTTTGCCCTGCTAGGGATTTTGGGGAGGGTTTACCAGCTCCAAGTCTCCGATTACGCCAAATATTCTGATCTTTCCCGCCAGCATTATCAAAAACGCATTCCTATCCCCCCTAATCGTGGTCAAATTTATGACCGCAACGGAGTGCTATTGGCGGATAGCCACACGCAATACGTGCTTGAAGTGGTACGTGACAATATCGGTGATGAAAATGGTGACGGTAAGTCGACGTTAGCCGATGTTGATTTATTCGTTGAGCGTTTGGGGGGGCTTATTCCCTTGATGGAAAAAGATGTGCGCTTATTCAAAACACAGGCGCGGCGTTTTAAATATCAGCCTATTCCCATTCGGGGCAATTTAACGGAAGAAGAACAGGCGGTCTTGGCGGTGAATGCCCCCCGCTTTCGTGGTGCGAAGGTAGTAAAGCGCATGGAGCGTTACTATCCCTTAGTGGAAACGGCGAGTCATGTGATCGGGTATGTGGGGCGGATTGATGCCCGCGATCTGGAACGTGTCGACAAGGTTGAGTACACCGGCACTACCCATATTGGTAAGTCTGGTGTGGAAGCTTTCCATGAAGAGCGTTTGCACGGGAAGGCGGGTTTTGAGCTGATTGAGGTGGATGCGCATGGCAAAAAGCAGAAAGAACTCGGTAAGCAAGAACAAGTAGGCGGGCAGGAGTTGTTTCTGGGCTTGGATATTAATCTGCAAATTGTTGCGGAAAATTTATTGAAAAATGAACGTGGGGCGATTGTGGCGATGGATCCGAGTAACGGTGAAGTGCTGGCTTTGGCGAGTGTGCCGACGTTTGACCCCAATTTGTTTATTAACGGTATTTCGCAGAAAGATTACATGGCTTTGCGTGAAGATCCGGATCGTCCTTTATTCAACCGTGCTTTGCAGGGAACATATCCACCGGGGTCGACCATTAAACCGATGGTGGGAGTAGCTGGCTTGATTGAGGGCGTGGTTACGCCGGGTAGTCGGGTGTATGACCCTGGGTTTTTCCGTTTGCAAGGTCAAAAACATGCGTTTCGGTGTTGGAATAAAAAAGGGCATGGTTCGGTTGATTTGAAGTATTCGATCCAGCAGTCTTGTGATACTTACTTTTATGATTTGGCATATCGCATGGGCATTGACCGTTTTGCAGCAGGGATGCGGCAGTTTGGTTTTGGTGAAAAGACCGGTATTGACTTGCCAGCAGAGGCATCAGGCTTAATGCCAAGCAAAGAGTGGAAGGAAAAGCGGCATAAGCGTAGCTGGTTTCCCGGTGATACCGTCAATATTGGCATCGGGCAGGGGTATTGGCTGGCAACACCGCTGCAATTGGCTCATGCCACCACCATTATGGCGAACCGTGGGGTGCGCTTGAAGCCGCATGTCTTGCGTGGAGTGCGTACTGCACGTAATCAAGAGGAGAGTATTCTTAAGCCTGAGCCGTTTCCAAGTGTTGAAGCGAAGGATAATTATTGGACATTGACTATTCAGGGAATGGAAAACGTCATGCGCCCCGGTGGTACTGCACGCTCATCGGGTGATGGGGCAAGTTACCGCATTGCCGGTAAGACCGGTACGGCACAGGTGTTCGGTTTGGCGGGTGGGAAATACAATGCGAAGCGCATTGCCAAACGTTTGCGTGACCATGCGTTGTTTGTGGGGTTTGCGCCTGCGGATAACCCTAAAATTGCGGTGGCAGTGATTGTGGAGAATGCGATGGGCGGTGGTGGGACTGCCGCTGCACCGTTAGCACGCAAGCTCATGGATGCGTATTTACTTCAGCAGTACGGTGAAAATATGTTGAAGCCAGCCGGTGAAGTGGTGCACCAAGAGCCTGTTGCAGAGACGCCGCCCGCAGACGCTGAGAAAAAAACACCGAAAAAGAAAAAACAGGGGGGTGAGTAGTGATTAACAGTTTGTTGCCTTCTTGGTTGATTGTCGCGTTACAGCGGGTGGATGCGGTATTACTGGCGGCATTGTCATTGCTGATCTTTCTAGGGTTGGCAACGCTGTATAGTGCCAGTGATGGCGAGATTGAGCGAGTGCAACGACAACTAGTGCACTTTTCAATTGGCTTGGGCGTGATGTTTATTTTTTCGCAGATCTCTAGCAAAACCCTGCGGCAGTGGTCGATCTGGTTGTACGGTATAGGGGTTGTCTTGCTGATTTTAGTGCTGATTATCGGGGTCACTAAAAAAGGGGCAACCCGGTGGTTGTACATCGGTATTGATATACAGCCTTCAGAAATCATGAAGTTAGCCGTGCCGATGATGGTGGCGTATTATTTTTCTGAGAAACCCTTGCCACCCCGTTTTATTGATATTGTGATTGCATTGGTGCTGGTATTAGTGCCGATGTTGTTGGTAATGAAACAGCCGGACTTGGGAACGGCTTTGCTGATTGCAACCTCAGGTTTTTTTGTTATTTATCTGGCAGGGATGTCTTGGTGGCTGATTGGTGGGGCGATTGCTTTTGTCACCGTAGCCGCACCTTTATTGTACTTTTTTGGGATGCATGATTACCAACGCAGGCGGGTTGATACACTTTTGAATCCAGAATCGGATTTGTTGGGAACTGGATACCATATTTATCAGTCAAAAATTGCGATCGGTTCTGGTGGGGCTTATGGAAAAGGTTGGATGCAAGGTGATCAAGGGCATCTGGACTTTCTGCCAGAACGGCACACAGACTTCATTTTTGCAATTTTTGGTGAAGAATTCGGCTTAGTCGGTAACTTGATTTTAATGGGCTTATACCTGTTTATCATCTGGCGGGGCTTATATCTAGCCAGCAAGGGTGAAGATACCTTTGCGCGTTTGTTAGCTGGAAGTCTGAGTGTGTCATTTTTCTTTTACCTGTTTGTGAATACCGGCATGGTCAGCGGAATGCTTCCGGTGGTGGGGGTGCCGCTGCCATTAGTGAGCTACGGGGGAACCTCGGTAGTGACGCTGATGATGGCTTTCGGGATCATTATGGGGATGAAGAAACGCAAACGCATTTATCAACGGGATGGCTGAAGACGGATTTTCATGCTCTCCCTCAGGCAGTTTGGAGATGGAGGCTATGAAAGTCATGCACGGTTCGGTTCAATGGAGTAAATCACTGGGTAAGCTGGTGAGTGTGGTATTAATTGGTGGGGTATTGGCGGGCTGTGCGGCGAGTCCGCAATGGCCTTGGGTATTTGCGCCACCGGGGGCGAATGTACCGCCTAATCAGCAGCAAAGCTATCCACCGGTTAGACAGACCGTGGTAACGCCGCCGCCGGTTAGTGGCAATATTCCTGCTCCGCAGCAGCCTCCCGTGTCAACAACACCACGCCAGCCAGCGAACTACCCGGCAGGATTAGGAGGTGATTACGCTAATTACCCCGCCATGCGCCAGTTCATTGGTAAAATGAATAACCAGCACGGTTTCGATATTGCGTTTTTGGAACAGACTTTTTCTGGGGTGAAGCGTGATAAAGAGGCGTTGACCAAAGCGGGTGCTCCCACAGAAGGGCAAGTATGGCGTGCCTATCGCCCGATTTTCCTGACCGAAGAGCGTATTAATGGTGGGGTTGAGTTTTGGAACCGTCATGCCGCCTTGTTGGATGCTGCGACCCGTCAATACGGGGTGGACACGGAGTATTTGGTGGCTATTATTGGTGTGGAAACGCAATACGGTAAAAATACCGGCAAGCACAATACCTTGCAAGCATTGACGACTCTTGGCTTTGATTTTCCGCGCCGTGCCAGTTTCTACCAAAAAGAGTTGGAACAATTTTTGCTGTTGTCACGTGAAGAGAAAGTACGTCCGCAAATCTTCAACGGCTCTTACGCGGGGGCGATGGGTTTAGGGCAGTTTATTTCCAGCAGTTACCGCAGCTATGCCATTGATGGCAATCGCGATGGCAAGCGTGATTTGTGGAATCCGCAAGATGCTATCCCCAGTGTGGCGAATTATTTTGCGAAAAATGGCTGGAAGCGTGGCGGAGGGGTAGCGGTTCCGGCTTATGTTTCTGGTGGAGGCTATGCTAGTATTGCTGAGGCAACACCGAAAAAACCTTCGCGTACCTTGGCTGATTTGGCGGCAAAAGGCGTGCGACCACAGGCGGCAATTAACTCGGCTAAAGTGAGTTTGATCAAGCTGGAGGGTACAACGGATGAATATTGGGTTGGTGGGGAAAATTTCTATGCCATTACCCGTTATAATCCTAACGTGAAATATGCGATGGCGGTACATCAGCTTGCGCAGGAAATCCGTAAGCGTAAGTTTGGTTTTTAAGAGTTATAGTGATAATAAATAGAAGCTGATCCATGCGTTGTAGCTTGGGTCAGTTTTTCTAATGGGCAATGATGAAGCTGGACAATACGATGACAATAAACTGGCGATTTTCGGGGGTCTTATTGGCTTCCATGACCATGAGTTTGGTCGCTTGTAGTGGTAATACTGCTAAGAAAAGTGCGGTAGCGTCGGCACAAGTTCCCACGGAATTGAGTACAGAACCCCGTACTGAGTGTGGTAATGATCCCACTTACACGATCGAAGGTAAAACCTATGAAGTGCTCAATTCTGCGGCGGGTTATGCCGAGCAGGGTACGGCAGCTTGGTACGGCGCGGAATATCAGGGTACCGAGACGGCTGGTTGTGAAGTGTTTGATATGTACGGTTATTCAGCAGCACACCGTACCTTGCCCTTACCCAGTTTTGCGAAAATCACTAACCAGCAAAATGGCAAGCAGATTATTGTGCGTATCAATGACCGTGGTCCGTTTGAGAGTGGTGATTTAATCCAATTATCGTTTGCGGCAGCTAATGCGTTGGGCATTAAGGCAAAAAGCGGTGCACCGGTTGAAGTGGCAGCCATTTCGCCAGAGCAATTGCCACCTGAAGCTCATGTAGCGGTTAAGCCTAAGGTGACGCAACCTGCCAAAACGGCGGAGCCACTGGATAAGTCAAAGCCTTATTATGTGATTGCCGGTACATGGCCTGATCGTAATACCTCGTTGGATATGTTTGTGCGTTTGACTTCGGTTGGTCTGGCAAAAACCGAGATGGCGACCGCGCAGCAAAATGGGCGTGAAATGTATCAGGTAAGGATTGGACCTTTGTACAACCAAGATCAAATTGATAATGTGAAAGATATACTGCAAAGTAACGGCTTAGCGAACTTCAAGGTGGTTGCTGGTAAGTAATTCAGTAAAAGGACTGTTATGTTGATAAGGATTCTTAAGCCGTTATTGTTGGCAGGGTTGCTGGCTGGCGGTATCGTGATGGCTGCACCGCAGTCAGCATCGCCAAACACGGGTGAACCCGCTCCTAAGGATGTTTCGACGGCTCCGTACAATGATCCGGCTATTCCGCCGGAAATTATTGCGATGGCACCGGGTGTTCCCGAAATTGAAGCGAAAAGTTATCTGCTAGTCGATTTCCAAAGTGGTGAAGAACTGGCAGGCATCAACCCCGGAATGCGTGTTGAGCCAGCCAGTATTACCAAATTGATGACCGCGTACCTTGTGTATCAGGATCTGGGTAAAGGCAAGGTCAAGCTGGAAGATGAGGTGCTGATCAGCGAAAAAGCTTGGAAAATGGAAGGCTCACGCATGTTCGTTGAGTTGGGTAAGAAAGTGCAGTTTGAGAAGTTGCTCAAAAGCATGATTATTCAATCGGGTAACGATGCAGCCGTGGCGTTGGCGGAGCATATTGCTGGTAGTGAAGAGGCTTTTGTGCAACGCATGAATCAGGCCGCGCTTGACCTCGGTATGCAAGATACCCGTTACATGAATGTCACCGGTTGGCCTGCTAAAGATCACTACACCACAGCGCGTGATATTGTGAAGTTAGTGAAGGTATTGGTGCACGAATTCCCGGAATATTACAAGCTGTATGCTCAGAAAGAGTTCAGTTACAACAATATCAAGCAGCAAAACCGTAATCGCTTATTGTGGCGTGATCCAACGGTGGATGGCTTAAAAACGGGGCATACCGAGTCGGCGGGTTATTGTTTGGTTGCGTCCGCCAAGCGTGACAATATGCGCCTGATTTCCGTGGTATTGGGTACGAAAAGCGAAGAAGCCCGTGCCAATGTGAGTCAGCAATTATTGGAGTACGGTTTCCGCACCTTTGAAACCCATAAGTTATATGCTGCTGGTGCGGTGCTGGCAAACGTGCGTGTCTGGAAAGGTGAGGCTACGGAAGTGCCTGCCGGTGTGATTGATGATTTATTCGTGAGTATTGCTAAAGGTCGTTATGACCAGTTAAATGGCGGAATGCAGCTTGATAAAGGCATTGACGCCCCCATTAAACGCGGTGACGTACTGGGCAAAGTGATTATTACGGATAAGGAACTGGGCAAGGTCGTTAAGGAAACCCCGTTATTGGCGTTGGAAGACGTGGGCGAGGGTGGCTGGTGGCGGCGGATGACGGATGGTATCCAGAAGCTGTTCGCGGATTGATAGCGCAAGCGTGAGGATAGGCTGTGGAGCGTTTTGGACAGCAGGAAGAGTTAATACTGGAGTTTCCCTGTGATTTTCCCATTAAAGTGGTGGGCCGTGCCGATGGGGAGTTTCATCTGCGTATTTGTGAAATTGTGTGCCGCCATGACAATGACTTTGACCCGGAAGTGCATTTGCTGCGCCGCGATAGCTCGGCGGGTAAATACCATAGCTTGACCGTGAATTTACGTGCTACCAGCAAGCAGCAGATTGATGCGGTGTATCAGGACTTAAAAGCCTGCGAGTTGGTATTGTGGGCGTTGTAAGTGAGGCGGCTTTAACGACAACGCTGTATATCCGTCAATTGGGAGTAGTCGAGTATGCTGCTGTTTGGCGGCAAATGCAGGTATTTACTCAGCAGCGTTTAGCGGATACGCCTGATGAAATCTGGTTGGTGCAACATCCTCCTGTTTTTACGCTGGGACGCAACGGCAAAATGGAGCATGTGTTAGCACCGGGGGATATTCCCGTTATTCCGATTGATCGGGGTGGGCAGGTGACGTATCACGGTCCTGGGCAATTGGTGGTTTACATGCTGGTGGATATTCGCCGTAAAGCGCTGGGGGTGCGTGAGTTGGTGACAGCGATTGAGCAAGCGGTTATCGACTTGCTGGCGCGTTACGGCATTGCGGCTTTGGGCGATAGAGATGCACCGGGGGTTTACGTCACAGGGCGTAAAATTGCGGCATTAGGCTTGCGTATTTCCAAAGGATGCACCTACCACGGTTTGAGTTTGAATGTGGCGATGGATTTGGAACCCTTTCAGCGCATTAATCCGTGCGGCTATGCAGGTTTGCAGGTGACGCAATGTGCAGATTTAGGGATTGAGCAAACGCCTGAGGCACTAGCCCACGAGTTGTGCGAGTCCCTTGCACAGCGTTTGCACTATTCCACGTTAGTCTGGTCGTTGGACTAAACGTAGTATGTACTTTTCGTCATCACTTTAGACATGAGCGGCATCAGCAGTTTGCGGGCAAGGAATGGCAGTTTTGCGCCACCGGCTTGCATGGCAACCTCACCGTGGTGTTGTTCGTCGGCTTTCATTTTTTGCAGAATCGCCATGTCGGCTAAGGCATGAGGGGGAAGGCGATTGATGTGTTCTTCTAGGTGCTTGATGACTTGATCTTCGGTTTCTTTGACAAAACCCAAGCTCCATTTGTCACCGATTTTGCCAGCAACTGCTCCGATGGTGAATGAACCCCAGTAAAACAGCGGGTTCAGTAAGCTTTTGCGTCCGCCTAATTCTTGCAGGCGTTTTTCTGTCCAGTTGAGATGGTCGTTTTCTTCCATCGCGGAACGTTCCATCTGCTCACGGATGTCTTCACGGTTGGCGGTTAGTGCCTGCCCACGGTATAAACCTTGAGCAGACACTTCACCGGTATGATTGATGCGCATCAGGCGAATAACCAAGTCACGCTCTGCATCGTTAAGCGGCGTCGTTTCGGGTATGTCTGCTGCCGGATTCGGGCGTTCCGTTGTCGGTGCGGTGGCGTGAACCACCCGCAACGATTGGTCAATTTCGGTCAGGACTTTATCCAGCAGGCTAAGTTTGCGCATCTCGCTCTCCCATGCTTATTTGGCTTCGCGTTTTACCAAATAATCAACGACTTGCAATAAGGTTTCTTCATTGCCAACCATGCTGGGGCTGGTGCGGTATTTGCCATTCACAATAATAACCGGCACGGAGTCCGCTTTGGATTTTTCGCCCACTTCTTTAGCACGAGCCATCATGGTCTTCATTTCCATAGAGTTCAGGGCGCTCTTGACTTGATCAGCGGTAAAACCGAGTTCGGTGAAAAAGCGTGTCATGGCATCATCATCATTGATTTTACGGCGCTGTTTTTGCAGGGCTTCAAAGATTTTCATGTGAACCTGTTTGCTGCCATCGGCATCCAGCATTTGCCCAACGTAGAACAATTTCGCGTGGTATTCCCAGCGTGGGCTGAGGGTAGCAGGTACACGTTGGAAGACCACGTTGTCCGGTTTCTTGCTGAGAAACTTCTCGATCGTGGGTTCCAGCGAATAGCAATGCGGGCAGCCGTACCAGAACAGATCCACGACTTCGACTTTTCCTTCCGCAGCTTGCGTGGGAATGGTCGATGGTAAGGTGACGTAATGCGTGCCTTCCTTAAACTCTTGTGCCTGACTGGCTTCGGGAATACAGCCAGTCAGGGCAAACAGCGCAGCCATCATGAAGCCGAGGGTGTGGCTTAATGTGCGTTTCATCGGTTTATTATCTCCCTTTTGTGTTTATTAAAAATATGTTCAATCAGTTATTACCATAACTCGCTCTGTTTAGAGGTGGAGTGGTTCTTAAAGTTCACCGTAAGAGTGCAACCCAGACAAGAACATATTCACACCTAGGAAAGCAAATAGGGTGATAAACAAGCCAACAATGGCCCACCACGCCATTGGCACACCACGCCAACCTTTCGAGAAGCGTAAATGCAGCCATGCAGCATAGTTCAACCAGACAATTAATGCCCAAGTTTCTTTCGGATCCCATGACCAGTAGCCGCCCCACGCTTCAGCAGCCCACATGGCACCAAGGATGGTGGCAATGGTGAACCAAGCGAAACCAAGCGCAATGGCTTTATAGGTAACATCATCCAGCATCTCGAACGACGGCAAGCGTGCCGCCATCATGCCACTCGGATTACGTTGTTGCCCATGGTGTTTTAGGAGGTAAGCAATGCTGGTCATAGCGGCTATGGCAAAAGCACCGTAACCGATAAAGTTGGCAGGGACATGAATTTTCATCCAATAACTTTTCAAGGCGGGTACGAGTGGCTGAATCTCATGTGCACCTCTGCTATAGCTGTACCACAGTAAAAAGGCAACGGCGGCGCTGATGACTAACAAAACAAAACCACCTAGCGACCGGTCTTTGTAACGTCCCTCGTAAAACATATATAACAAGCCGGTAATAATGCAAAACAGAATAAAGACTTCGTATAAATTACTCACCGGAATGTGCCCAAATTCGGGGTCAATCAGGTAAGACTCATACCAACGTACCATTAAGCCAACAAAACCCATGACCAAAGCGACCCACGTGGTTGCAGAGCCAGTTTTTAGGGCGAAGGTATTATTGGCAAACAAGCCAGCAAAGTAGGATACCGTCGCGAGCACAAACAGAGCACTCATCCACATGACGGCGGACTGACTGGATAACAAGAACTTTAAGCCAAATACTTGTTCGGCATTAGCGTAGTTACCCGCATACAGCCAAATACCCAACAAACTTAATAAGGCGACTGCGATGCTATACGGGCGAAAGGCTTTCCAGTACCAACCCAAGGCGACCCAAGAGGGAGCGGTGAGTGCAAGAATACCGATTTCATATTCATCCATCACGCTACCGTATTGGATGAATACCCAAACGCTGGAGGCAATGACTAGAGCTGCCCACAACCAGTCTGACAGACGGAGTTGTTGGAATAAACTGGGGCGCTCAATGAGCGAGTCAATGGTTTGCTGGGGGGTCGACATGTTTCACCTCTTGTTTCATCACTTGCTGGAAAGTACTCTGCAACTGTTGGAAATAACGTTCAAATTCTGGCTGATTGCGGTTACTGCTACCTGCCATGATGATTTCCGCTTGGTTGTTGTCCAGCGGTTTAATCCATACCCATATTCTACGATGCGCCACGTAAAATAGGAGAAATACCCCTATTGTTAGCATGAGACTGCCGAGATAAACCACGTCTTTACCTGGCGAGCGCGTGATTTGCAGCCCGGATGCTTCAATCTGTTTGAAGTTGGTCATGTGGATGAACCAAGGTGAACCGTAAGCAGACAGTTTATCAATGGCTAATAAGCTATCATCAAAGAATAGCCAGTCAGCATCAGTTGGTTCAGTGGTTACACCTTCTTGCTTGAGGGTTTCTTTATAGACCTCACGCAGGGCGGCATTGAGCACTTTCATGAAAGCTTCTGCGGCACTTTCCTGCTTGTCTGGTGAAAATTTAGCTTCAATTTCTGCCATGATGCCTTCAGAACCCTTGGTCACAAACTGTTCGGTTAAGCGCTGCATTGACTCCACGATTTGTGCTTCAACTGTTGGGTCGGCAACCGTGGTTTGCTGCATCGAGTTGCGAGTAGTCTGGAGCGCCGATTGTTTCACTAAGTCGGTATTTTGTATATTGGACAAAAACCGCATAAAACGATCCATGCTGCCTTTGGGGTCAACTGGAATGTGCAGGTAGCGGAAGGGTTCGTTTGGCGTGGTGCGTACCCCGCTGATGTAATAGTTCTGTCCTTTAATGCTCAACGGATTCATGTAGTTTTGGTATTCCAACGCTTGTCCGGTGGCATCACGCAGTTTGAATGTAACGCTGGGACCGACGTTTTCTTTCTCAATGTTGCCAGCCGCGTCTTCCATATCATTGATGTTGAACAGACGGAAATCGTTGAGTTCTAATTTGTATTGCTGGTCGGAACTGGTTAGCGTGTAATCTTTGAATATCTTGCCATCAATATCTTGTGATGCATAACGATTGCTAAGCGAATGCAGACGTAGCTTGAGTTCGGAACCACCATCACCAAAGTTTGCTTGGTATATTGCCACACCCTTGTGAATCAGGGGGTGATTGACGGCAATGGTTTGCTCCAACGGTGCATCAAGCGTTTTATCATAAATCACCAAATCGCTCTCAAACGACTTAGGTTGTCCGGTACTGTAGTGTTCGACGCGGAACTCTTTGACTTCCACCTCAAACGGCAGGTGCTGTACCAAGTAGCCGTCACGTACTGGCTGGAAAATAATATTTGCACGGCTGCCTTCCGGTATGTCGACAGAGCCACGGTAAGAAAAGCTGGTATCAGGTAGCTGGCTGATGGCGGGGACTTCAGAAGCTGGAATATTGCGGGTTTCAGGTTTCAGATTGCCTTGCCATTCTGCAATCATGAGGGGCAGGCGGCTATCCATTAAGCCACCGAGGAAAATGACAATCATGCCAATGTGGGTTAGCCAATAACCCCAGTGGTTTGCACCGCCTTTCATGCCAGCCACAACCGTATGATCCTCAGCTACTTTTTGGCGTGTTTTGAAGCCTTGTGCGTGTAGGATCCGGGTTGTCAGCGCTTGTGTGGCAGCAGCATCTTGCACACTGTTGATGGCTGTTTGATGTTTCATGGCCCGCAGGGATTTTTCCTGCACGTTTTCGCGGAAGTGCCGTAGTTCGCGGATAATGCCGGGGGTGTTGCGCCCGACACAAGTGGCAATGGAAACCACCAAAAAAGCCAGGATAGCTAAGAACCACAGTGCCGAGTAAACATCGTACAGTTCTAGCGATTTGAACACATCAAACCAGAAGGGACCAAATTTGATTTGGTAGCTGGTGTAAGGTTGATTTTGTTGCAGCACCGTGCCGATGATGGAGGCAATGGCGACCACTACCAACAGACTGATGGCTAAGTTCATCGAGCCTAAAAAATTGATCAGGCGTGCACTGGAGCTTGGCGAATTTCTCATATCACAACATCGTCTGGACAAAGTGAATGCATTAAAACAACAAAGGGCGGCAAAAGCCACCCCCTGTTTTACAGCAAAGCATTACCGAATGGTAATATTACTTCTGTAAGCCAGCAATATACTCAGAGACCGCTTCGATCTCGGCATCGGTCATACCAGCGGCGATGTTGCGCATCATTTTACCCGCATCATTGGCGCGTTCACCTTTGCGGAAAGCGTTCAACTGATTTTTGGTGTATGCGGCATGTTGACCATTGATAGCTGGGAAATTGGCGGCCGGATTCCCAGATCCTGTTGGTCCATGACAAGCAGCACAAGCAGCAACGCCAGTGGCATTATTGCCACCTTTGTAAATTTGCTCGCCTAAGGCTACCTTGGACTGATCCGCCTCTCCCGATTTCATTACCTGAGAGGAATAGTAAGCAGCTAAGTCAGCCATGTCTTGATCACTCAATGGCTTTGCCATTGGACTCATGGATGGGTTAACACGCTCATCATTCTTGAAGTTCATTAATTGTTTCAAGAGGTAGTTTGGGTGTTGACCTGCCAATTTAGGCCATTCAGGGTTAACGCTGTTGCCGTCTGCACCGTGGCAGGCTGCACAAGTCGCGGATTTGGTTTTGCCTGCTTCAGCATTGCCACCCTCTGCCCAAGCAGATGCTGCGACGCTAATAGCTAAGCCACTCAGTACAAGCATGAGTACTTTTTTCATCATCGAAGTGCTCCTAATATCTACAAAATCTGTCATCTTTTTGCATGACACCCAGTGACTCCCCATGTTCACATAAGTGCTATACGCTGCCTAACCGTCTTCTCGCGGTTGCGGCAATTACTTGCAATCATACCGAGTGCATCTTAATCTGCACCCACCCTGACGCAGGCATACCATAATCCACACGCTCTACAAGCTTTTCCAGTGTTGCCCTTTCGCAATAGCGGGAAAGGTATTCTGAAAAAAACGAATGGATTGTACAACATATTCTGCTTGTATTCTGCAAAAAATATTAGAGAACGCTAACATTATGAATCACTATTATCAACAAGCTACTTTTCTGCAAAGTGCCACGACTCGTAAGACCATGCCCGACGAAAGCGGTTTGGAAATCGCCTTTGCAGGGCGTTCCAATGCCGGAAAATCCAGTGTAATCAATCGGGTGTGTTCGCAAAAGTCGTTGGCAAGAACCAGTAAAACGCCGGGAAGAACCCAGTTGATCAACTTTTTCCAGCTACCGGACGCGAATTTTTTGGTCGATTTGCCCGGTTATGGTTATGCGAAAGTACCGGAAGCAGTCAAGCTGGAATGGCAGAAATTTATCGAATCCTATTTGACACAACGCAATACCTTGCGCGGCATGGTGTTGGTGATGGATATTCGCCACCCGATGACCGATTACGATCAGGCGATGTTGCGTTGGGCACGCAATAGAATGTTGCCCGTGCATGTATTGCTTAACAAGTCGGATAAATTGACGCGCGGGGCTGGGATGAATGTGCTGCTCCAGGTGCGCAAGGCGTTGGCTGATGACGGGATCGCGTCGGTACAAACATTTTCTGCGCTTAACAAGCAAGGACTAGATGAGTGCTGGGATGTTTTAGATAAGTGGTTGGGGAAGGATGTCTGAGCTATTCAGGAAGAGTTCATTTCTTCAAGGGTATCCTTCTTTCCATAGGGGAAAAAAGGAACCCCGGCCAAACAGGGGGTCTAAAAAGCCGGGGTTTAACGAACAGGTCTGGATTGGGGACACCAAACCTGTATCCGTAAACAAGAGACACCGATGCCGGGCTTAAGCATCATTCTGCGTATCTCTTGGTACTTCACGGAAACTTTTAATATATTAGATATACATCTCTAAAATTCAGTTTAGATAATAGCGCATTCCTGTGCACTATAAAAATAAAATAGTTTAATGGGTAGTGTATTTCTGATGATGGGTGCATTTCAGGGATTTAGCGCAATCCTTTTTCCCAAAAAGGCTGAGCTGTTGCATTTTGAAGGTTCCTTGTGGGCGTGGGGGCAGATGATTTCTCTATCTTGGGCGGCGCGATAATGACGGTGATGTTTCTCGGACGACCTGCCCGTAACAGTGTCATGTGTACTTCTGTGCCGACCCGCAAATCACCGATGATGTTTTTTACATCAACAGCGCTGTGGACATTCTTAGTATTCATTTTAATGATAATATCACCTGCTTCGATGCCTGCTTTTTCGGCGGGTGAGCCAGCAAGCACTTGATTAATAATGGCTCCTTCGTTAGGTTTAATGCCAAAGTCACGTGCCATTGCTGGCTCAATATCTTGCACTTCAACCCCTAGCTGACCACGCTCAACATTTCCATACCGGACAATTTGGGTGATAACACCCGCTGCGGTGTTGATCGGAACGGCGAACCCGATCCCTAAATTGCCACCGCCTTGATCGCCAAGAATGGCGGTGTTAATGCCGATTAATTCACCGTTTAAATTGACTAGGGGGCCACCGGAGTTGCCTAGGTTAATCGGTGCGTCTGTTTGGATGAAGTTCTCGTATTCACTGATGCCGGGATTGCGGTGCAAGGCGCTGATAATACCTGATGTTACTGTTTGGCCGATGCTGTAAGGGTTGCCGATGGCGACGACGAAATCCCCGACCCGCAACCGATCCGAATCACCAAAGCGCATGGCAGTCAAGCGTTCGGCTGGAATTTGTATCACCGCCAAGTCAGCACGCGGGTCGATACCAACCACTTCCGCAAGGTATTTGCGCCCATCTTTCAGGGTAACGTGGATGGCGTCGGCGCTTTCAACCACATGAGAGTTGGTTAGTATATGGCCGTGTTGCGCGTGGATAATGACGCCAGAACCCGTGCCGTTGATTTGACGTTCACCGGGAGGTGTGTCGCCAAAAAAACGCTTGAAAAAGGGATCATTGAGCAATGAGTCATTGACTGGTTGGCGACCCTCGGTGGCAATATTGACAACGGCTGGGGTGATTTTCTCCAGCATTGTTGCCAGTGAAGGCAATGCTTGCCCATTGACTTCAGTCGGTAGCGCACCATAGACAGCGCTGGGTGCGGCGATGGGCAGGATAAGCGCTGCCAACAAAACTATCTTGGGCGTGATGGGTAGCATAACCATGTTGTACTGTTCTCGTTATGGGGTATTCAATATTTTCAGACAGTTATCCGAGGATAAGGTTCTTTGTCAAGCCATGTGCTGTCGAGGGTTCCAAGCAAATAGCGCTTTCATTTTGGCATAATACTCTTTTTGTTCTGCCGTATCAGCAGGTGGCGTATTAACTTGCAGGACGATATACAAATCGCCTGTTTCCTGCCCCGCAAGCCCGCGTCCTTTTAGGCGCATTTTTCTACCTGACTGCGAACCAGGGGGGATTTTTAGGCTAATTCTGCCTGCCAACGTTTTTACCGTGACAGTTTCCCCCAGTGCGGCTTCCCAAGGTGCAATGGGTAAGTCGAGGTAAATATGGCTGCCTTCGCGTCGATACAGCGGGTGCTCTTTCAGCTTGACCTTCAAGAATACATCAGCTCCGTGTGAACCCTTGCCGGGAATGCGGATTCTTTTATCTTCTGATATGTCGGGTGGAATGCGAATTTGTACGTTGTCTCCCGTCGGCAGGCGCACCGTTTTCAGTCCACGGTAAATGTCTTCGATATCAATGTCTAGCGTGGCTGCGGCTGACGCATGGTGCGTGGCGTTTGCATTCCCGTTTGAGGTGCGCCGAAAACCGCTACCGAATAAGCCTTCAAAAAAGTCGCTGAAGCCTGATGCGGACTGCTGATTGTTGACACCCCGCCGCGCAATCCCTTCAAAAAAAGAGGCATCAAACTGTGGGGCGTTATTATTCCAGTTGGGTGGTGGCTTGAAGTTTTGACCCGCACGCCATTCAGCACCCAGTTGATCGTAACGGGCGCGTTTGGTCGGGTCGCTTAGCACTTCATTGGCTTCATTGATTTCTTTGAAACGTGCCTCTGCCCCTTTTTCTTGATTGCGGTCAGGGTGGTATTTGGCAGCCATGCGCCTAAACGCTTTTTTTATGCTGTCTTGATCAGCGTTGCGTTCCACCCCTAATACTTTGTAGTAGTCCTTGTATTCCATTTCATACCTCTGCCCCGGAGTCTACGACAAAAAACGCCGCATAGGCGGCGTTTTCTGACGAACTATACGGTGAATCTTATCACTGTTATTCAATGTTTTGCACTTGCTCGCGTATTTGCTCGATCATGACTTTAAGATCAACGGCAGCCTGGGTGGTGTCGGAATCGTTGGATTTGGAGGCGAGGGTGTTGGCTTCGCGATTGAGTTCCTGCATTAAAAAGTCCAGACGCCGACCCACCGGTTCGTCGCGTTCCAGTACTGCATTGATTTCATCCAGATGCGCCATGAGGCGATCGAGTTCTTCTTCCACATCCAGCCGTTGCGCCAGAATGACCAGTTCTTGCTCGATACGGTTGTAGTCAGGGGAAATGTTGAGTTCCTCAATGCGGTTGAGGATTTTTTCGCGTTGCGCGGCAACGATGCCGGGGCGGTGTTTACGAATCCGCACGGTAATTTCGGCAATTTGATCGAGACGTTGGTAGATAAAATCAGCAAGACGTTTGCCTTCGCGTTCGCGCATTTCCAGCAAGTCATCGAGCGTGTCTTGCAGTAACGCTTTGGCATGAGCCGTCAGAATATCCTTGTCGGGCGTTGCATCTTGCGCAACACCCGGCCAGCGCAAAATATCAACTGCCTTAAGGGGTTCGGGGTTGTCGGTAATGGTTTCCAATTGGCGGCAGGCAATGATCAGGGCACGCGCTAGTGGTTCATTGATACGAATTTCATTGGTGTTGCCAGTCGCCGGTGTAAAGCGCAGAGTGGCTTCAAACTTGCCGCGCTTGAGGCTGGTTTGGATGGTTTCGCGGAAACTGTTTTCCTGACTGCGGAATTCTTCCGGCAAGCGCAGGCTAATGTCGAGGTAGCGGTGGTTAACGGTGCGGGCTTCCCATTGGAGCGTGCCGTATTCAATGGTCAGTTCGCGGTGAGAAAAGGCCGTCATGCTGCGAATCATGGGTATTTGCTTCCGGTATATTGGGGGGGGCTTAATGGTAGTCGATTTGTGGGTCAAGTTCATGCTTTTGGCGCAAGATAGCGCGAGCGCATGACCAGATTTCAATCTGTGCAACGCCTTGTGTGTATAATACCGAGGCTAGTTCGCGGGCAGTTGCGCCGGTGGTGATCACATCGTCAAAAATGGCAATGTGGCGGTAAGGAAGTGATGTGTGTAAGTGAAAGGCTTGGTGCACGTTGTGTTGGCGTTGGCTGGAATCCAGTTCGGTTTGTGGCAAGGTAAATTTGCGGCGGCTAATGGGGCGGGTCAGGAGTGGAATCCCTAAGTGCTTGGCGAGCGGGCGTGCCAGTTCCAGCGCTTGGTTGAAGCCGCGTTTATGCAAACGGGCGTTATGCAGCGGCACGGGGAGAATGGCATCCGGCACTTGCGTCAATTGTGGCAGGATGCCAGTTGCGGTTAATTCACCGAGGGTGGCGAGTTCGCGTAGGTTTTTGCCAAATTTGATACCCAATAATAAGTTGCTGATCGGTGCTTGGTAAGTAAATGCACTAATACTGGCGGCACAGCCGGGTAAAGGTCGCTGGTCTGCGGCGGATAACCACGGCAATTCAGCATGGCAGTGCTGACAGAGCGGATAGCCGGGAATACGGGTTTCCCCGCAAAACGCGCAACTGGGGTTGAGGTGATGCTGGAGCGTTTGCCAGCGGTGCGCGAAGGATTTCACGGCTTGGGGTTGCTTTGCCAGTGGGTGAGGATTCCCAGCAATAATCCGCCAGCCATGCCATAAATATGTGCTGCGTAAATCACGGGGGCTTCGATTAAGCTGGCGGTGGCTGACTCAGCGCCTAGCCACCAATCCCAACCGGTTTTTCCGCAGATTCCTAACAGAATGATGGCAGCGTTCAGCCAGTCGCGTTGTTGCAGGCGGCACAAGCCGCTGAGCATAAATAAGCCGTACAAAACCCCTGAAAAGCCTGCGTACCAAATAACTCCAGGGTTAAGCCCCCATAAACCGACTCCGACACAGGTGGTTAAGCAGCCAATGTGCAGCAGTTGCGTGTGTACGCGGAAAGGCAGCGGCGCGATAAACGTTAGTAGCCACAGACCTGCCACATTCAACAGTAAATGCCAATGGTTGGTGTGGACTAAACTGCCTGACCACAAGCGCCAGTATTCTCCGTCTGCGATGGGATGGCGGTAATACAGTAAACTGTCATGAAAAAACTGTAATAATGGTAGCAACACCGTGAAAATAATGGCGATAATGCCGGTAGCGGAGCATTTACGGAACAGGTTGGTGGCGTCTGAAGTGTGCAACATGGCAGACAGTATGCCAGAATCGTTAGGGTGAATCTTGTTTATGAGGATGAATGGGCATGAGTATTAAGAAGACTGGGCGGTGTAAGTCAAGTCAGGCGGGTTTTTCCTTAACGGAATTGATGATTGTGATTGTGATCATCGGGATTTTGCTGGGTTTGGTGTTCAGCAATCTGAATGTCATGGGCGATGCCCAAAACCTGAAAGCCAAAAAAGAAGTGGGTGATTTGAAAATCAAGTTGGAAATGTACCGCGCTGATAATGGCACCTTCCCCGCTTCTGGGGCATTGAGCGCGTTGGTGAATAATCCGGGGAATGCACCGCGCTGGCGGCAATACATGAAGGAGTTGCCGAAAGACCCGTGGGGTAACGACTACCGTTACCTGAATCCGGGTACGCATGGTGATGAAATGGAAGTTTACAGCATTGGGCCGGATAAACGTGATGGCACGGAAGACGATGTGGGTAGCTGGCAGTTATAACCACAAGCACGCTTTTCAGCAGGGTTTTTCTTTGCTGGAAATGATGATTGTCATTATGGTTATCGGTATTTTGTACGCTTTGGCGGGTTCGATGTTGAATTTGTCGATGTCCGATCCGTTGAATGATGAGGTGAAGCGCTTACGTGAGCGTGTGCTAATCGCGCAGGATGAAAGCATCGTGCGTTCGCAAGCCTTGGCGTTGGGCTTTGGGGAAACGGGTTACACTTTTTTTGCGCAAAATGATCAGCTTCAGTGGGAGTCTTTGGATAAAGACGGTTTGCTAAAAGCCCATGCGTGGAACGGTGGCTATGAGCAGGTGCTATATCTGCAAGGGCAGGCGGTCAGCTTGCCGGATAATGATAAAATTCGCCCGCAGGTTTTCATTTTGCCCACGGGGGAGATGATGCCGTTTGAATGGCATTTGCGTGATAACGCGCAACGTGAGCAGGTGCTTAAGTTCGATAATGTCGGGCGCGAGGTTGATCTTGCTGCGGAGGCTAGTTGACATGCGCCAACAAGGCTTTAACCTGATCGAAATCATGTTTGCGTTGTTGTTGCTGGGCTTGGTCATCTCGGTCAGTGTGGAAACCAGTAGCGGTGATGTTGCCAGTTATCAGCGCATGAAAGATACCACTTTGGCGCGTTGGGTGGCTTTCAATCAGCTTGCGGTGGTGCAAACGGGTAAAGATTTTCCGGCAGCGGGCAAGTCTGAAGGTAAAGCTGAAATGGGTGAGGGTACTTGGCAATGGCAGCAGGAAATTTTAGCGACACCTGACCCTGATTTGCGCAAGGTAAAGGTGAGCGTGTCTCGCGAGGGGCAACCACAGCACGTGCTTGCGGTGGAATTGGCTTATGTGGCAAATCCTCAGCCTAAAGTGCGGAGGCAGGCACAATGAAACGCGCTGTGAGGGGTTTCACGTTGGTGGAGCTGATGATCTCGCTGGCGATTTTTTCCCTGCTCATCACCTTGGCGTATCAGTCGGTGAATATGTTGCTGGATGTAGAGCGTCAAGTGGAGCAGCCGCAGGCAGATTTGCAACAGTTACAGCGGGCAATGGCGTTTATTGAGCGGGATCTGCGTCAGTTGGCAGTGTTGCGACCTAAGCGCGAGAGTTTTCAGCAAACAAACGCGGTGGCAAATAATAGTATTGTGCAGCCTGAGGAGCTGGGGGTGTTGTTGGAGTTTACACGCGGCGGACATCCTGATGTGGCTTGGCAATTGCGGAATTCCGGTCAAGGGCAAATGCGCAGTGGTTTGCAGCGGGTGCGTTATGTGGTCGAAGAGGGCAGGTTGTTGCGGCAAACGTGGGACTTGGTTGATCACCCTGAGCTGGCGGAGCCAGTGTCACTGGTGTTATTGACAGGCATTGAGGGTGAGCCACGTTTTCGGTTTCAGTCGGGAAGAGGTGGCGAATTTAAGGATAATCTTCCCAAAGAGCGTTCAGTTTTAACGGCGCTAGAGTTTTCATTGCAACATAAACGCTTTGGTGCGTTACGGCGAGTTTTTGTCGCATATTTATAAGAATATGCTAATATTCATTGGTGAGCGACTGGAATTCAAGGGCGTTAAACGCTATAGTTCCGCCTAGATTGTTTGGAGGGGATGGAGAGGATCGGGTGCAGGTAATGCAGTCGGGGAGTTCCTCTTGCGTGCCGTCGGGATCATGCCGCTTTAAGGAAATAAGACCGCCGATGAGGATAAGAACAAATACACTGAGGTTGCTGCTGGTGCTTGGCATTGTCGGCATGATGCCTGCTGTGACGCAGGCAGCCGAAGTGGTGCGCGTGGAAACGGTGACATCTTTGTCCAGCTCAGTGTTGGGAAGTACTGTTATTCCCTATCGGGAGGTTACGTTGTCCGCTCAAGTGCCGGGTGCAGTGAAATTTGTGGCGGGAGAGGCGGGTTCTGGCTTCAATCAGGGGGATGTGATTGTTCGCATAGATGAGTCGCAATTAACCGCGAAGCGCAATGCAGTATTGGCACAAATTGCGATTGCTCAGGCGGCTTTGCAAAACTCTCAGGCACAATATACCCGTGAATTGATTTCACCACGCAGTAAAGACATTGGCGCAATGCCGGGTTTTGGGTTGCCTGCGATGTTTGACATGACGATGGTGCGCCCGTTTGCTGACTCCATGATCGGTAACTATGACTCGGATATGGGGCGTTATTCAGACTTAATGAGCAGTGCTACTGGCGTTTCGCAGGCTCAAAGTAATTTGCAACAGGCGATGTCACAGTTGCAGGAAATTGATGCGGCGTTAGGTGATGCCAAGTCCGTAGCGCCGTTTGACGGCATTGTGCTGGAAAAATTGGTCGAAGTCGGTGATACGGTGCAGCCGGGGCAGCCATTGATTAAGTTCGGGTATGTTAAATACAAGCGCTTGCAGGCAGATGTCCCTTCCAGTTTGGTGAGTAATTTGCGCGAGGGTATGATTGTCCCGGCTAAGATTGACAGTAAAACCTCGATTATGGTGAAGCTCACGCAAATTCATCCGGTTGCTGACCCCGGTCGTCATACGGTGATCGTAAAATTTGATTTGCCAGTCGATGCCGTAGCAGCACCTGGCATGTATGCTGAGGTATACTTGCCGGAAACAAACGTTGGTGATGCGAAGATTGTGGTTATTCCCAAGACAGCCTTGCTGCGCGGGCGTAGCTTGCCAAGCGTGCTGGTTGTGAAAAATGATAATACCTCCGAATTGCGCTTGGTGAGACTCGGTGCAGAACAAGAAGACGGTAGAATAGAAGTGGTTTCCGGCTTAAGTGCAGATGAACGGGTGATTGATAAACCACCTGCCACTGCTGCATCGGGTTGGATGCCTTATGCAAAATAAAGATGAATATGATTTCCCCGCTAGGAATGTAATTAATTATGAATGATTCGCCGCACAATGCAGTAGCACCTCAGCACCCGCACCACAATTTGGGTATGGCGGGGGCGATGGCTAAAGCCTTTATTACGTCGCCGCTGTCGTTGTTGTTATTGCTGGCTTTCTTTGCCGTTGGTGTGTTGGGGATGTGGGTGACACCACGTCAGGAAGATCCACAAATTTCTGTACCGATGGTGGATATTTTCGTGCATTACCCCGGTGCGTCGGCACAAGAAGTGGAGAATCTCATTTCCCGCCCTTTAGAAAGCATTATGTCGGAAATGACCGGGGTAGATCATGTCTATTCCTATTCGGCGCGTGAGCAGTCGATGGTGACAGTGCAGTTTATTGTGGGGGAGGAACTGGAGTCTTCACTGGTTAAACTGTATGACAAGCTGGCTTCTAATAAAGACCGCATTCCCTTTGGGGTGCAAGAACCGCTAGTGAAGCCTAAAGGTGCAGATGATGTGCCATTGGTGACGCTAACGCTCTGGTCGAATCAGGTTGATGATGCCAATTTACGCTTAGTGGCTTTGGATGTGCTGCAAAGTTTGCGTGAGGTCGAAAATACTAGTCAGAGCTTCATCGTGGATGGTCGCCATGAAGAGTTGAAAGTGGAAATTCTGCCAGAGCGTCTGGCAACATTTGGCGTTTCACTGGAGCAAGTGGCAAACGCTATCCGTATGGCAAACTCGGAGCGCAATACGGGATCAGTTGAGCCGGACGAGCGTGTCTTTAAGGTGTATAGCGGTGCATTTCTGAGTTCTGCCGAAGACGTTAAGCGCCTGATGGTAGCGGTGATTGATGGGCGGCCGGTGTATGTGCGTGATGTGGCAACCGTTACCGAAGAGCCGAGTGATGCAAGGCGTTCGGTTGGGTATTACACCGGAAGTGTGGTGGCAGAGGGTGCTGAACAAGCCGATAATGCCCCTGCCGTGACCTTGGCAATTGCTAAGAAACACGGCACGAATGGGGTGGATGTTGCTGGGGCAGTATTGGCGAAGTTGGAAGCACTGAAAGGTCGTATTATTCCCGACAACGTGAATGTTGAGGTAACCCGTAACTACGGCGAAACCGCGAGGGCTAAAGTTAATGAGTTAATTTTCAAGCTGTTTATTGCGACAGGCATTGTGACGGTCTTGGTTTGGTTCTTCTTGGGGTTCCGTGCGGCAAGCGTGGTATTGATCATTATTCCTGCGGTTATTACGACCACGGTATTTTCGGCGTGGCTGATGGGCATGACCATTGACCGGGTGAGTTTGTTTGCTTTGATTTTTTCCATCGGGATTCTGGTGGATGATGCGATTGTGGTGGTGGAAAATATTTACCGGCGCTGGTTGCTGATCGAGGATACCGATGTTGACACCGCAGTCGATGCAGTGCGCGAGGTGGGCAATCCGACGATTTTGGCAACAGGTACCGTGATTGCGGCTTTGTTACCGATGGGCTTTGTCAGTGGCATGATGGGACCTTATATGCTGCCTATCCCAGTATTGGGGTCGGTAGCGATGGTGATCTCTTTGTTTGCGGCATTTGCGTTTACGCCTTGGTTAACCAATCGCTTTAAGCCATCCTTGAAAAGTTTGCATGAGGCTGCGGAGAAGGAGCATAAGCAAGCAGCACGGATGGAGAAACTGTTCCGTGGGATGATTGTGCCGTTGGTGACAGATAAGAAGAAAGGTTACGCCTTCTTGCTGGCTATTATCATGGTGTTTTTTGCGTTCATGTTGTTGTTCTATCCGTTGAAATCGGTGCGGGTAAAGATGTTGCCGCTGGATAATAAACCAGAGTTCAACGTAGTTTTGAATATGCCGGAAGGTACCGCACTGCCCGTGACGGCAAACTTAGTGCATTCAATGGCAACCAAGTTGAAAGAAATTCCTGAAGTGATTGCGCTGCAAACCTATACAGGTACTGCTTCACCGTTTAATTTCAACGGTTTGGTGCGTCACTATTACCTGCGTCAGCAATCTTGGCAAGCCGATATTCAAGTGCAATTGACCGATAAGCACGACCGTAAGCGTACCAGCCATGAGATTGCGGTAGAGGCGCGTGCGTTGCTGCAACCCTTGCTGAAAGATACCGGTGGTAAGTTGCAGGTAGTGGAAATGCCGCCTGGTCCACCGGTATTGCAGTCTGTCGTTGCTGAGGTGTACGGGCCGGATGCGAATACCCGTCGCCAAGTCGCGGCTGATTTGACCAAGCTGTTCGAGCAGGCGGAAAACTTGGATGACGTGGATAACTTGATGGAAGAGGATCATGACATCCTGCGTTTCATCGTGGATTCCGATAAAGCCCAGCGTAATGGCATTACCGCTGAAACGGTCAACCGCACGTTGGAAATGGCGATGGGTGGTTTTATTCTTGGGGATATTAAGAAAAATGCCCTGATTGACCCGACTCGCATTGTGATGCAAGTGCCGTTGAGTGCGCGTTCACAGATTTACCGTTTGTCACAACTGCCAGTAACCAATCAGATTGGGCAGTTTGTGCCTCTGCATGAGTTGGGTACGTTTGTTTTCGATAAGCAAGACAAGCCCATTTATCGTAAAAATTTACGACCGGTTGAGTTTGTTACGGCTGAAACGGTAGGGCGTTTAGCTGCACCAGTATACGGTCAAGGGCAGGTGGAAACCTTGCTGGCAGAGTTTAATAATGGGGAAGGTTATCGTTCGCCCGATGGCACGTTATTGCTGGATGAGGCGTACTGGTTAAAATCCCCTCAAGGTGTTGAGAGTAAATCAGCCTTTGAGTGGGGTGGTGAGTGGACGGTGACGTGGGAAACGTTCCGGGATATGGGTATTGCATTTGCAGCCGCGCTGGTGTTGATTTACATGCTAATTGTTGCGCAATTTGGTAACTTTACCTTGCCTGCGATTATTATGGCACCGATTCCACTAACGTTGATCGGAATTGTACCGGGGCATTGGCTGATGGATGCGGAGTTCACTGCAACGTCCATGATTGGTTTCATTGCGTTGGCGGGAATTATCGTGCGTAACTCCATTTTGTTGGTGGATTTTGCCCGCGAGGCCGTACTCAGTGGTGAGACGGTATTGGAAGCAGTAATCCGTTCTTGTGAAGCTCGGACACGTCCGATTATTATTACTGCGCTGGCCTTGTTTGGTGGTTCAATGGTAATTTTGACAGACCCTATTTTCCAAGGCATGGCAGTATCGTTGATTTTCGGCGGTGCAGTTGCAACTTTGCTCACCTTGTTGATTATCCCATTAGGGTGTATTAGTGCAGGTGATTCTTTGAGCGGGTTACCGCCGTCCGGTGGTGGTAACAGTGGTGGTTCCCACGGTGGGCACGCCGGAACAGGTGAAGCGCAAGCGGTAAAGTCCGGTAAAAGTGTCGGGGCAGTCGCGAAGGATGCGCTGGTCTACACCGGTATGTACTTAGTGTCGCTGGTGGGTGGCTTGGTCGTCGGCATCATCGGTATTTTTGCGGCATTGCGTAAGTTATTAACAAAGCCTAAGACCAGAGAAACCATAAAACCGCAGGCAGTACGTCAGGAGCCAAAAAAACAAGTGGTTGCTCCAGCAGCAGTTGTGGCGCCAGTGGCTATAATATCACCAGAGGTTGTAACGGAGACACCTAGTGACTCAGTACCAAGAACAACAAAAACAGAGCTTGATAACACCACGCCACAACAAGATGAGACGCCTATAGGTTCAGTAGAGCCTCAAGAGCGCAAAAAATCCTCCGCCAGGCGGGGCATAAAACTCAAGACGGATATTTAATCTGGAAGGAAGACTAGCATGACGATATTTAACAATAAGCAACGGGCTACCGCTGTTGCCGCAGTGGCAACATCTGCGGCGGTATTTCTGTTGAGTACCAATGTATGGGCGCAAGCGGCAGATTTACCACCGCCACCGCCCGGTCCTTTTATGACGGAGGGTTCTGAGCAGGTAGCAGGTTCTGCTGCTGCGCCAGCGGCTCCTGTTGCACCTGCGTCTCCCGCTGCACCTGTTGCCCCTGCGGTTCCGGCTGCGCCTCCAGCGCCGGTGGTTCCTGCTGCACCAGCGTCCCCGGCTGCTCCCACAGCACCGGCGACCGCTGTTGCTCCGGCAGAAGCTGCGGTTGCAGTGCCCGCAGTGACTGAGCTGAAAACGCCAGAGGTTCCTGCGGCACCAGAAGCCAAAGCACCGGAAGCGCCTGCTGCGCCAGCGACACCAGAAGCCAAAGCACCGGAAGCGCCTGCTGCGCCAGCGGCACCAGAAGCCAAAGCACCGGAAGCGCCTGCTGCGCCAGCAGCACCTGTTGCCGCTATGCCAGCGCCAGAAACAGCGTCAGCTCCTGCGGCTACAGTGCCTCAAGTACCAGCTCAGCCAGCCGTGCCCGCACAACCTGAAGTACCTGCTCAGCCGGTAGCGCCAGCCGTGCCTACACAACCCGAAGTACCTGCTGTACCAGCGGCTCCGGCACAACCTGCTGCACCTGAAACTAAAGCAGCGCCTGATGTATCCGCTGCACCGACGCCGCCGCCAATGCCGCATCCGCCAGGCTCTTACTATTACCTGTACGCTATTCCAATGCCACAGGGTGTGCCCGGTTACGGTAATGCTACAGAGGCAGTGCCAGCGCCGAATATGATGCCTCCTATACAGGCACAGCCAATGCCGCAAGGTGGCTACCCTATGCCTATGGGGAATGGTAACGTTGGGGGTCAAATGCCGCCAATGCCACCACAGCAACCACCTGTGCAGCAGTAATACACTTTACCCGTAGCCCGCCTGTGAGGGCGGGTTGCCGATGCAACCAAACGAAGAGAGCCTTGAATGATTACGTTGATTGGCAACCTCAAGGGTGGAACCGGTAAAAGCACCATAACGTTTAACTTAGCGTTGTGGGTAGCTACCCGCCACAATAAGCATGTGGTGGTCTATGACCTTGACCCTCAAGGAACCACTGCCGACGCCTTTGAAATTCGTCAGGAAGAGGGGTTTTTGCCTGCCATTACGCCATTGACATCCATCAGTGACTTGGGTGTACAAGACAGCAAGTCTGAAGTGTTGGTGGACATGGGGTTGGCTGATATGGCTGCGGTTGAAATGGCAATCAGTAAGGCAGAGCGCATTGTTGTGCCAGTTGCACCGAGTCAGGCAGATATTTGGTCTACCCAGCGTTTTCTGAAAATGATTGCGGATATTCGTCAGGGACGTGCGGTTGAAATACTCGGTGTTATCAACAGGGCAGATACCCACCATGCAGTACGCGAAACTTCAGAAGCGGCTGAAGCTATGCAAATGTTGCCCGGCTTGAGCTTGTTGGAGCCGCGTCTGTATATGCGTACCACGTATCGGCGTTCGTTTAGTGAAGGTTTGGCAGTGTTTGAAATGGAGCCGCGTTCTAAGGCGGCATTGGAACTGGATGCATTGGGACGTGCTTTGTATCCTGTATAGACATTATTTTTAATAAATCTGGGGTTTTAAGGAGATTCAGATGCATATTTTTCGTTGGTTAATGAAACATCCGATTTTGCTGGCGTGGTCGCTGGCTATTGTTGCTATCCTGCTGAATTTCAGCATGGGTACTAAGTCAGCGGAACACGGTGACAAGGTTGCAGCGGGACATGCACAACCTGCTGCGGAACAGCCAGCTCAAGCTGCTGCACCAGCGGTAGCTGCTGAACCACAACCCGTTCAGGCTACTGTACCAGCGGTAGCTGCGGCACAACAGCCAGCTCAAGCTGCGGCATCTGCGGTAGCTGCTGAACCACAACCCGTTCAGGCTGCTGCACCGGCAGTAGTTGCGGCACAACAGCCAGTTCAAGCTGCTGCGCCAGCGGTAGTTGCGGAACAGCAAACGCAAGCGGCTGCACCTGTTGTGGTTGGTACGCCAGCGGATTTGTTGCGTGCGGCACGTGAAGCGTACTGGGCAAATGAGTTGGATAGAGCCGCAGGTTTATACAATGATCTGCTCAAGCAAGCGCCTGATTCTTTAGAATATAAAGGTGAATTGGCGAACGTGTATTGGAAGCAGGGCAACGCACAGCAGGCAGCTACTTTGTTCGCTGATGTCGCGCCCAAGCTTGCGGCACAGGGTCGTGTTACTGAAGCATTAAACATGAAGTTGTATGTGGATATGGTAAACCCTGAGCTTGCCAAGCAAATTGATGCTGCCCTAAAAAAATAAAACAGGGTAGGATTGTGTCAGTAGTTGTGCAGGATTAAGTTGCAATATCTTGACCTGCCACTACTGCTACATTGCATGTAAAAGAATAAGATGAAACAGCAAAGGATGTTGGTGAGATAACATTTATGAAAAACGCATCGGATAGTGCGTGATACGCATTCACAGTAGCAGGGGTGTTGTCTAGGGAGATAGTCGCGCCTCGAAATCAGGAGTTAGGTATGAAAACGAATGAAAAATCCGCAGGGATTAACGACATTGAAAATGAGTTGCACGATGTCGAGGATGAGTTGCAGGATTTTGAGGAGCGGCAGGTTAATGTAACCCGTACCTTGCAGATGATTGTCTACCCGGCAATGGTGGCTTTCATTATTCTTTCTGCCTATGGTTTTTATTTGGTTCAATCCTTGACCACGGATGTCCATCGTCTTACTTCAACTATTGCGAATATGCACACGTCAGTTGATACCAATATGACAAAAATGACGGATTCGATTGCATCCATGAACTCCCAAATGGGGAGCCTGGTGAACTCAACCAGTCAGATGACCAACAACATTGTTGGTATGAATAGCAGTACTCAAGATATGGCAGGCAACATCCAACAGATGAATGCCTCGACTCAAAATATGGCCGTTTCCACTTATAATATGCAGCGCGATATGTGGAGCATGAACAAAAATATTTCCGGGCCGATGAAAATGTTCAACAAATTCAGCCCATTTGGCAGTGATACGACCTCCCCTTACGTGGTTCCACCTCCCGCAGTTGCTACGCCGTACTATAATTATTACCCTTCACCAGCGGGTACGGTTGCGCAAGGTGTAGCGATCCAGCCGCAAGTTGTGCAACCTGCGCCCGTTACTCCGCAGCCAGTGGTGGAAACTCCTACGAGCCAACCCCCAGCGATTGACTCCACGACAGCAAAAGATGGACACAGCTCACTGATAACGGAAGATGATAAGTTCGCCTCCCTAGATAGTAAAGGATAGATATGACACCAGCCAAGCGCATGGAGCAACGCCTGAAGCGGTTGCAGGAACACCTGAAACGTGAAAATCCGGTGTTAGTTGAGGCAGTCAACCAGTATCGTGAACTGGATGCTGTTGCCCAGAAGCTTGGCTTATTGCATGGCGGTGAGTCTTACGCGACGCAGATTTCATGGTGGCCGATGATTTCTATTTTAGGAACATTCTCGGCAGGTAAATCCAGTTTTATCAATACGTTTCTGGATATGGATTTACAACGCACGGGTAATCAGGCTGTGGATGACCGTTTCACCGTGATCACCTTTAGCCCGGATAATCAGGTGCGCACCTTGCCCGGTTTGGCGCTGGATGGCGACCCGCGCTTTCCTTTTTACCAAATCAGTGAAGATATTGAACATGTCTCTAAGGGCGAGGGGGCGAAGATTGATAATTATCTTCAGATGAAAGTCGCGCCCAGTGAAAAGCTTCGCGGCAAAATTCTGATTGATTCACCGGGGTTTGATGCCGACGAACAGCGTAAAGCCACTTTGCGGATCACTGACCACATTATTGAACTTTCCGATTTGGTGATGGTGTTTTTTGATGCGCGTCACCCTGAACCGGGGGCAATGCAGGATACCTTGGAACATCTGGTCAAAGGTGCGATGCGTCGCAACGATAGCAGCAAATTCCTGTTTATTCTTAATCAGATTGATACCTCGGCGCGTGAAGATAACCTTGAAGATGTCGTGTCGGCATGGCAAAAAGCTTTGGTGCAACAAGGGCTTTCTGCCGGTAGTTTCCATATTTTATTTAACGATAAACTCGCTGTACCCGTAGCCGATGGAAATGTCTGGGCGCGTTATGTGGCTAAGCGCGACGCAGATTACCAGCGTATTATGACGCGGGTGGATGGGGTGAACATTGAGCGTGTTTACCGCATCGTGGGAGCGATGGAATCGCAAGCTAACGAGATTGAACAGCAAGCTATACCGCGTATTCGTGAGGCATTACAACGTTGGCGAAAACAAGTACTGGCAGCAGATGCGTTGGTATTTGGTTTGTTAGCGGTGGCTTTGGTGGCAATGAGTATTGAGTTTGGTTATTGGGAAGGGTTGTTATTCAATCCGCCTTGGCTGGCAGCGTTTGCGGGTAACATTTGGGCAACTGCCGGGGTGGCGGCTGTTATCGCCCTGTTAGCGTTGGGGTTGCATTACTGGATTCGCAAGCGCCTAGCAAAGCGGATTGCAGCAACGCTCAGTAAGAGTGAATCTTATGGCAATCTGTCAGCCGCTTTCCTGAAAAGCACCGCATTCTGGCGCAGTATTTTTCAATCGTCGCCCGCCGGTTGGGGCAGCAGGACGCGGCGGCGTCTGGATACTATTCGCCATGCGACGGATCGTTTTGTACAGCATTTGAATGATCGTTTTACCAGCCCTTCCGGTGAGCAGCATAAACCTAAGTCTGCTTAGGGCATGTTGCCTAGGCATAGTGTTATTGCTTGCCTCGTGTGAGCAGCGTGGCTCTGCATGGCATTTGGAAGGAATGCAGGGTACAGCGCTGTGGCATGTCACCCTCACGAATCCTCCTGCTGCGCTGACCAAAGCCGAGTTACTCGCAGGCTTGAATCAAACCTTCGCACAAACTAACCAATGGTTGGCGACGTGGGGTGAGACCTCGGTATTGGCGCAATTTAACCGGTATCAGGGGACTGACTGGTTTGCGGTTGCGCCAGAATTGGCACAATTGGTTGATCTTACCTTGCAACTCAGCCAGCAAAGCAATGGCGTATACGATGTAACGGTCGGGCCGTTAATCAAGTTATGGGGATTTAATTCGCATGATGGTTCGACCGCTGTACCTGAGCAGGCGGCTATTGATGCCGCACGGGCTAAAGTGGGCTACCAGAAATTGCAAGTGCGCCTTGAACCACCGGCTTTACGTAAATCACAAGCGGATGTGCTGGTAAATCTTTCTTCAGTCGCAGACGGTTTCGCGGCTGATCAGGCAGGACGCTACCTTGAATCGCTGGGTGTGCGCGATTACATGGTGGAAATCGCGGGAGAAGTACGTACCCGTGGCTTGAGTCCGCGCGGTGATGCTTGGCGTATTGCGATTGAGAAGCCGCTGGAAGAGGGACGAGTGATTCAGAAGGGTGTGAATTTGCGAGAGGCGAGTCTGGCAACTTCGGGAGATTACCGCAACTTTTTTGTCGCGGGGGGGAGGCGTTACTCGCATACCGTGAACCCTGTAACAGGCGCTCCGGTGATGCATAACCTTGCATCGGTATCCATTGTGGCGGCAGATGCAACGTTAGCAGACGCTTATGCGACCTTGCTGATGGCTTTAGGTGAGAAACAGGGAAAAATTTTTGCTGATACGCATGGTATTAATGCGTATTTTATTTGGCGAACTGACCAAGGGTTTGAAACTGCCGATACAGTGGGTTTTCGGAAGGTATTGGGCGAAGAATAACAATGGTTACTTTAAATGGCATGATTGGTTGCTTATCAATAATAAATTTATCTAATTTTATGCGCGTGACTTCTTTTTGATCAATATATATCTATTTGTTTTTAATTGGTTTTAATGTGAAGCGGTTCATTGCGGTGAAAATGTGCCAGCGATTTTTCTGGGCTGTGCTATAACCTTTTTTAGCCTGAGTGATTATGGCTGAAATTTCTTTGTTTAAGATATATTAGGATAATAGTTATGCCAGAAGTTTTTGCTCCCAAAGAAATCCCAGTAATTAAAAGAAGTGGCCTTGTGTTGGCGATGGTTTTGTGTGCATCTCTACTGAGTGCGTGTGATTGTGATGGTGATTGTGATGCGGGCAGCGCGAGCAGTGGGGTTAGTGCTACTACGCCTGCTACGCCTACTCCTGTTGTTACCCCTACACCTGTGACACCAGTCGCGCCGGTAACGCCGCCAGCGGCAGCCAGATGCGCTGATCCTCGTTTTTGTAAGTTTGATAGCACTGGTGCCTTGCTGGATGACTCTGCAACGTCATGGTCTTGTGTGCAGGATAAGCTGCTTGGTAACTTCTGGGAAGTTAAGAGTGATGATTCCGGTTTGCGTGATAAAGACTGGACGTATGCTAAAGCCGGTGCCGCAGGTGCTTGTGGTAGCACTTTGACAACGTGCTCGCCTGATGCTTATGTGGCTGCGGTGAATACGCCAACGACTAATCGCCCTTGTGGTCCTGCACGTGCTTGCCGTTTGCCAACACATGCTGAATTGATCTACTTGGCTCTCCCTGCTGAGGCGTTTCCTCAGCCTGATGGTAATGCGAAGCGGTCGACGGTGACGCGGAGTTATGCACCCGTTCCGGCATTTTTCCCAGATGCTGTGGCCGATGCTTTCTACTTTAACTCTTCGGATGCGCGGCAGGTGAACTATTCTGCGGTTATTCCGGCTGGCAGTGCATTCAACAATGTGTCCGATGAGGGCATGGCTCCCGCTGCTGGTCCTGAGTTGGCAGGTCATGTGCGTCTGATTTGTAATTAACAATCGTCAAGAAGGGACGGAGAGGATTTGACCTCTTCGCCCTTTTAGCCGTTCACTATATCCAGTTATCATAAAAATTATTACGTCTGGATTAAAAAAACGGATTTTCCTTTGTCTTGTGCTATAAATATTATTGTTGCCTATAAAGGGTAACTCATCGACTAATCAATTTATAGGGCAGGGTAATGACTATGCTAACAACAACACAATCCAACGTTAATTTGTTCAAGAACAGCGGGCTTTTCTTGGCAGTTGCACTTTCCGCTTCTTTGCTGACTGCTTGTGGTGGCGGCGGTGGTACCACGACAATAACAACTGATACCACTCCAACGACGCCGACTACTCCCACAACGCCAACGACGCCGACTACTCCTACAACCCCAACGGCAAAAACGTTTACCAGCATGAATGCAACAGGTGGTAGTGTCGTACAAGGTATCGACCGAGTAGCTTGTGTGAAAGATAATTCACCTGATGGCAAAACATGGGAAATTAAAACGAATGAAGCCGCCGGAACGACACCGGATTTTCGTGATAAAGATTATGGCTATTTTTGGAAGGTGGGAACTGTTGGTGAGACAGGTATGCAAGCAGGCACAGCAGTGACGGCTAACTTATTAAGCTCGTTTCCTTGTCAAGCATCGGGTACAAATTTGACTAGATGTGATACGGACTCTTACATCAGAGCAGTTAACGCTGCTAGATTGTGTGGTAAGTCAAATTGGCGTTTACCGAGCAGAGATGAGTTAATGGGTTTGATCGATACAACACGTACCACCGCACCGTTCACGTATGCTGAATTTGTTGGTAGTACCTCATTTGACGCGGAAAATGCTGGTCAATTAATCCGTGGTTACTGGACATCTACGCCATCAGCGACAGCACCAGCGACTAATAGATTAGCGGTTAGCTTTTCTAGGAAAGATGGTGAGCGTGTGCAAGATCATCCAATGGGCGGGACGATCAACAATTACATCCGCCTGATCGCTGATTAATAACCGGTAGGTACAAGTGACAGTATGTGGCGGCCTTAGTGCCGCCACAATTGTTTCTGTCACCACGATTTTTAGCCCATTTCCTGAATATTCCCGTTGCGTTGAACATTTTAAATAATCGCTGGTCATAATCGGTGATGCAGGCATTGGTACGCCGGTATCAAGTCGTGGACTCCTCCGACAATCTTCCTCCCCGCCACCAGACGGGGAGGTATTTTTCCCCCACAGCAATGAGGGCTACTGTGAAAATAATTCATTACTGTCTATCAGCGTTGCTCCTGTTCGCCGTGGCGGGATGTGATCGGCTGGAACAAGATATGCTATCCGCACCCGATGACACGTCGATTGACCGTTATGGCTTGGATACTGTGAAGCTAGGCGAAAAACGGTCAGAGGCAGTCAAGCAATTGCAAGCGTTACTTGATAAACCGATGCAATGCAAACCCGGTAAAACGGGCTTGGGTGACAAGCGTAAAGCTTACCGTTTGGAAGAATGCTCTGCCACGCCAGCCAATGGCAGCGTCGGTCAGTTATGGGGTGAAAACCTCAGTTTTTTCAAAGCCGTTTTTGTGGAAGACCAGTTATGCAGTTTGGAATTACAACTGAATACTACGGGTGACTACGAGGCGTTATACGACGTGCACGGCAAGAAAATTCTGAATCTGTTTGGCAAACCCGATGAGGCGAAAGCCACAGGTGTGTTGTGGCAACGTGAGAGCGACGAAGCGACACTCAAAGATTTAGGTGATGGCAAAGTCAGGCTGGAAATCCGCAATAAGCAGGTTATGCAAGCCTTGCATCACAAGGGATAAGGAAGGGCAAAGGGGCGGGCGGGGCATAATGTTGCTATGATACTGGTGTGATGGATTTACCAGTGTTGTTATGCCCCGCATTATTTTATTCAACAAACCGTTTGACGTACTCTGCCAATTTACCGATCAGCAAGGCAGGGCTACACTCGCCGACTACATTCCCGTGCCGGATGTTTATACCGCCGGGCGTCTCGATCGCGATAGCGAAGGCTTGCTGCTGTTAACGGATGATGGCAGTTTGCAACACCGCATTGCCGACCCTAAACACAAAACCAGCAAAACCTATTGGGTGCAAGTTGAAGGTGCGCCAACCGATACCGATTTGCAGCCGTTACGCCAAGGCATTCGTTTGAAAGATGGCATGACCCGCCCAGCAGACGTGCGCGTGATGGCTGAGCCTCCCGGTTTGTGGGCGCGTGTGCCACCGATTCGGGTGCGCCAAAGCATTCCTGATTCCTGGCTAGAAATTACCATTAGTGAGGGTCGTAATCGGCAAGTGCGGCGCATGACTGCGGCGATTGGTTTCCCTACCTTGCGTTTGATTCGTTATCGGATTGGTCAGTGGACCTTGGATGGCCTGGCAAGTGGGGAATGGCGTGAAATATCTATTTAGTATTCACACAAGCAACCTCTTTTTGGCTGCCATCTTCAAAGTGCAAACGGCACATGGTGGCACTAACCGGTTCATTTTTGACAATGACCGGAAGCTTGGTGCTGCTGGCAACGTCAACAGATGATGTGGTGTCAGCGATGCTGGCGGATGCAGCCATGAATAAAACAGCCGCTACGATTACTTTAAACATAACAAAACCCCTTTTAATAGTGATAAGCGCCGCAGTCGTTGGTAATGAATACTCTTGGCTGCTTGAGGTGAATTATGCGTAAGTTATTGTGTGAATTCTGTGATAATAAACACGTTGTTTAAAATAAATTTTTTGGATTTTTTTGGGGGATAATAAGGCAAAAATACTGGGGTGATGACCGGAAAAAATAATCCCCGCCCCCTCTCAGGAGTCGATCAGAGAGGTAAAGCGGGGATGCAAAAACCGTGTTGACGCGGTGTTGGTTTACTTGCAAGCAACGTCTTTGGTGCTGGCATTTTCAAAATGCAGGCGGCACAGCCCCGGTGCAATGGCTTCATTTTGAACAATAACTTGGATGCTGTTTTTAGTGGCAGGAGCCGATGTCAGTTGATCAGAGCTTGCAACCGCAGCAAAAACAGTCAGTGATAAAGTGAGTGTGACGGCAAACTTGAACATGTTCCTCGCTCCTATGCTACGGTTTAATCAGGTCATCTGGCATTAATGGGTTGCAGTGATTGCATGAGAGGAATTATCTCCCAACTATTAAGCGTTTTCTGTGATGGCTAACACGTTTTGCAAGATTTAACCCAGATTTTTACATTAGCGCGATAAGTCAAGCTCGGTTTGGTAGACGCTGGTTTGTACGGCATACAGCCCTAACAGGCTATGTGGTAAGTGGTCGTGCGATAATTTCGCTTGTTTTTTGTTCTGTAGCAGTGACCATGCTTGCGGGTTTTGCTGCCAATAGCTTTCGGGTCGCCATAAAAACATGGGGATGTGGGTTTGTGCTTTAGGTGCGAGCAAATAAGGCAAGCCGTGTAAGTAAATGCCATTTTCACCCAGCGATTCGCCGTGATCAGATGCATACAGCAGGAACGTATCGGCTTGGTCGCTGTGTGATTTTAGCCAGTCAATGGTTTTGCTGAGCACGTAATCGGTATACAAAATGGTGTTGTCATACGCATTAATCACCTCTTCGGAGGAGCAGGTATGTGGGGTGTCGTGTTGGCAATACGGCTGAAATTGCGCAAATTCAGGCGGGTAACGTTTGTGGTACGTGGGGCCGTGGCTGCCCAGTGTATGCAGGACAATTAACACGTCCTGATCCCCCGCTAGGTAACGCGGCAAATCGGTGAGCATCGCTTCATCATAATAACCGTGGTCGCTGTACAGATCATCGTTTGGGTTGGCGTTTTGGGTCATGTTGGTGTTTTCAATGCGGGTACACACGCCTTTGCAACTGGAATTGTTGTCAATCCAGACCACTTTCACCCCCGCGTGTTGCAGCACATCCAATACGTTCGATTGCTTATCGGCGGCTTCGGGGGAGTAATCGGCTTGTCCAAGAAACGAAAACATACAGGGTACGGAATAAGCGGTGGATGTGCCGCACGAGGCGACGTTTTGAAAATTGACTAAGGCTTGCTGACTTAAGCGCGGATTCGTTAGGCGGGCATAACCATTTAGGGAAAAGTGATCAGCACGGGCAGTTTCCCCGACAACCATGATGCCGATGGTGCGGCGTGGGGTGGATTTTTGTTGGTAAGCATCCGTGCCGAGGGTGACAAAGGGTTGTGTTTGCCCCGCGTGGAAAGTCTTGAAGTAACGATAGCTTGAATGCACCGCAAACAACGGGGTGATATAGACTTTCAGCCCTGCGTTCTCACGGGAGAAAAATGTCGCGTATTTGTTATTCACCACAAACAAGCCAGTCGCGATGACTACCAAGCCCACGGCATAGGCAGTGCGGATGCCAGCGCCGTGCCACCAGCGTTGATAGCGTTTCAGCGGTATTAGCGCGATGACAAGACTGGGTGCTAGTCCCCACAGTAATAGGTGCAAGATGAGCGGTAGGGAGAGGAGTTCACGGGCTTCTTGCTGATTATTGTCACGCACGGTTTCGACGGTGTTACGGATCATATCCATATCAAACACAATCCCCAGTGAATCGGTGAAATAGCTCAATGTTGCTGCCAACATCACCACGCTCATTAAGAGTGGCTTGAGCAAAATGCTTTGCGCCAGTAGTAATAGTGGCAAACCCAACAGAGCTAGCATCACTGCAAACAACGTGACCACAAACCCACCTGCATCCCATGACAATACATTGAGGCGCGAATGCAATTCTGCGAATAAGGTTTGGTTGTAGGCAATTGTCACGAACAATGCGACGACAGTAATGAGACGGGCAGGAGACCAAGGGAATTTCAAAAACACAGTAACGCCAGCGTATTGCTAAAAACTGTGCATTCTAGTGAGTGGGGTGGTGCTGGTGAATCAGGCAAATGTCCTGTGTGGGTGGTATGTCGGTTAATGTTCAATGCCAGTGCTTAATGGGGTAAAGCGTTTAGATGGTTTGGCTTATGCCTTGATTGGCTGTTTGTGAGGTTTGTCGGTTGGTGAGGGTTGGTTTTTCCCGCAAGCTTTACCAACGAATACCTCATGGAGACAGTTTGATGAAAATTGATCGGAACATTCCCCTGGCATTAGTGCTAGGGGGCTTATTGGTGGCGTGTGGCGGCGGTGGAACTGCCACCAGCAGCAATAGCGATAGCAATAGCAATACGGCAAGTATTGGCAGCAGCACGACAGCAGCGAGTGGGATTGCGCCCAACATTAGTGCACCTGATGGGGCGCGTTTGCTGGCTTCTCAATGCTTTCAATGCCACGGCATGAATGGCATTTCCACGACGGGCATTGACAGCATAGCAGGCGATAGCGCCGCTCATTTAGTCGAAGAAATGCTCGAAATGAAGTACAGTACCAAAGTCGACATTATGCACTACCAAGCCAAAGGCTATAGCGAAGACGAAATCCGGTCGATGGCGCAATACTTGTCTGCCTTGCCTAAAGACTCTAATGGAGATAATGACTAATGGCTAACCTAAATCGTCGTCAATTTCTACAAACCCTAGGGTTGGCATCAGCCGCTGGCGCAACGTTAACCTTCAGCCAACTCAGTAAAGCAGCCGGTACCCGCCCGCATGTGGTGGTGGTCGGTGGTGGCTTTGGTGGAGCAACCGTGGCGAAATATTTGCGCTATTGGTCAAATGCCATTGATGTGACGTTAGTTGAACCGAATGCCACGTATTATTCCCCCATCCTCAGTAATCTGGTGTTGAACAACCAGCGTAACCTAGGGCAGATCAGCTTCAATTACACTACGCTGTCACAAAAGTACGGCATTAAGGTCGTCCATGATTGGGTGGATAGCATCAATGCCCCCAACCAGTCGGTGCAACTGCGTAATGGCGCGACCCTTAATTACGACCGGCTGGTGATTGCGCCGGGAATCGAATTCATGGATGTGCCGGGGTTGGACAGCAACAAAGTTCCTCATGCTTGGCAAGCGGGGACGCAAACCACCTTGCTGCAACAGCAACTGGCTGCGATGCCTGCTGGCGGTACGTTCGTCATGACTATTCCAAGTGTGCCTTACCGTTGCCCGCCAGGGCCGTATGAACGTGCTTGTGTGGTGGCGGACTGGTTGCGTACCAACAAACCTGGTTCCAAGGTGATCGTGCTGGATGCGAACCCCGCTATCGTGGTCGAGCCGACCATTTTCGGCAATGCGTTTGTGGAATACGGGGTGCAATACGTGCCTAATGCGGCATTACAAAGCGTGGATTCCGACTTGCGCATTGCGAAAACCAGTGCGGGCGATTTCAAAGGCGATGTGCTGAATGTGATTCCGCCGCAACGTGCCGGGGCTATCGTGCTGCAATCTGGGCTTGCGAATGTGGGCGGGCGCTGGGCAGGGGTAAACCCGCTGAGTTACGAATCCACCGCTGTGCCGAAAATCCATATCATCGGGGATTCGCAAGGCACGGGGCAACCCAAAGCGGGGCATATCGCTAATGCGGAAGCTAAAGTGTGTGCGGATGCAATTTTGCGTTTATTGGCAGGGCAACAGCCTTATGCTGCCCCAGTGACCAATTCGGCGTGTTACAGCCCGATTTCCAGCAGTACCGCCTCGTGGCTGACGGCAGTGTATGCGTATGATTTGGCAAGCGGGACGATGAAACTGGTGCCGGAATCCTTCGGTGCAGCACCAGCGCCGAGCAATAAGTATTACAACCGCATGTTCGATTGGACGACCAATTTATTCAACGACACCTTCGCGTAAGCACAACTTAAGTGCAATGTTAGTTTTCAACTGTTGGGCGTGTTAGCCCGACAGTTGGCGTTGACTTAAGCAACTCTCGATACAGCGCAAGATTTCACGTTCCATAGTTGGGGTATCCCGAATCCGCAAATGTGCATTCAAAAACGATACCACACGACGTGCCAGCCGTTGTCGCTCATCAGCGGGGGCAATGACTGCTGCATATAACTCTTGTCCCTGTTCCGAAAAGCTACAAATCAGATTTTTCAGTGTCGAATCGTCTTGGGCGACTAGCATTGAAAAGCTGCGGGAGTGTTTACTGATGGTGACAAGCGCCTCCCGCGTGGTGCTAATAACAGTGTTGTGCATGAAATGCTCCTTGGCCTAGAAAATCCTCAAAAAACCACGCAGCAAATTCATGTCGCCCATTCAAGCCCGATTTGCGGTAAATGCTGCTGGCTTGCTGGCGCACGGTTTTTTCCTTGGTATCGCGCACACTGGCGATTTCGTCAAAGCTCAAGCCTTTAAGCAATAACAGTGCCACGGCTTTTTCACTGGGGGTTAAATCCCATGCGTTGAATTGTTCTTGAATGATTGCGCTGTATTGTTTGCTGGTGTCACGTAGTTTTGTGTTGAGTGCATCCAGATTGCTGTGCGCGTGTTGTAAATCCGCACGGGTGAGGTTGAGGGTACGGAGCAATTGCTTGTTTTCTTGGTAACGTTGCTGCATTTGCCAAATCACGATAGCAGCACCGCCTAGCGCTAGCAGCGTGATAATGCCTTGGGCGAGCAGATAACCAATGCTGTGATAATCTTCGGCGAACTCATGAAGAAAATTAAGTAGATGAGGCGCTGCCAGCAAAATCAAAATAAACAACAGAAAATGATCTTTATAACGCGTCATGACGGTGACATTCCTTGCTAATGGGGGATGGATATTGTCGGCAATTTCCCCAAACCTTGGCTATCGGACAAATACCCGACGGCTAACAGACAGTTGGTGGATAGCCTTAATTCATGAGGTTAGCGCACTCTTAAGCCTATTGTTAGGTTTATGGAGATGCTAAAGATGCAATATTACCAAGGGTACAGCAAGCTTATCTTGATAATGGGCGTGTGCTGGAATGTTCCGCTGTGGGCGGATACGCCACAGCAAATCTTGGACGGTTATAACGCGCAGGCACAAGCAGAAAGTGCTGATTTCCAAGGTTTTGATCTGCAACGTGGGGAGCAGTTTTTCAATAGGACGCACGCGAATGACTGGAATTGCGCGACGTGTCATACCAGTAATCCCGCCACAATAGGCAAACATGCCAAAACCGCTAAAAGCATTGCGCCGTTAGCACCGAGCGCGAATACCGAGCGTTTCACCGACCCGAAAAAAGTGGAAAAGTGGTTTAAGCGCAATTGCAACGATGTGCTGGAGCGCACTTGTACAACGCTGGAGAAAGGCGATGTGCTGACGTATTTACTGAGTATTAAATGAGGGCATGAGCATGTTAGGAACTAAACACATTATTGGCGTGGCACTGGGGGCTTTGCTATTAGGCAGTCTCAGCATGTTATCGGTGATGGCGGATGATGATGGCGATGAACATCATAAAAAACATCAGGATAACGACAAACAGACCACGGCGGCTATGCCACCTGCTTGGCAAACGGAGTGCGCTGCTTGCCACTTGGCTTTTCCAGCGAAGTTATTACCTGCCAGCGCATGGCGTGAAATGATGGGTAATCTGGATCAGCATTTCGGCACGGATGCGAGTTTGGATGCCGCTACCATTGCCGAGATTTTGCCATTTTTGGAGCAAAATGCCGGTTCTGAGCGCAAATACGCGGCGGCACCGGGCAAATCGGCGTTACGCATTACCGAAACGCGCTGGTTTGTGCATGAGCATTATGATGAATTATCCCCTGAGGTCTGGAAGCGGATTGATAGCCCTGCCAATTGTGCGGCTTGCCATACTAGGGCGGAACAGGGCAATTACGACGAAGACTTCATCAAAATTCCCCGCTAAGGAGGTGACAGCATGTTGCAACGTATCTTGGTGTGGGATGTTCCCACTCGCGTATTTCATTGGTCGTTGGCGTTGGCGTTTGCCGGTGCATATCTGACAGCGGAATCCGAACGTTATCGTGATATTCACCTTGCACTGGGTTATGTGTTGCTGGGGTTGATCGGCTTTCGCTTACTGTGGGGATTCGTAGGTACGACGTATGCACGTTTCCGCAGTTTTACCTTTACCCCAGCGCGGGTGCAGGCTTACTTACGGTCATTGCTGAGCAAGCAGCCACAGCATTATGTCGGGCATAACCCAGCCGGTGGCGTTGCCATTTTTCTGCTGTTGGCATTGGGTTTGGTGATTAGCGTGAGTGGACTGGGCTTGCACTGGGAAATCGGTGATGAGGACTGGTGGGAAGATTTACACGAAGTCGCTTCCAACCTGATGCTGTTAGTGGTGTTGGTGCATATTGCCGGGGTGCTTATTAGCAGTGTGTTGCATCGGGAGAATCTGGTACGGGCGATGTTTACTGGCTACAAGCAGGCGGAAATGGCAGCCGGTATTACGCGGGCGTATGTTGGTTTGGGTGTGGTGTTGTTGGTGGCAATC
>CAYNNA010000005.1:0-52596 GCA_964398375.1 uncultured Thiothrix sp. | reverse complement strand
GCAATGTCACCTTACTGCTGAAAACCGCTGATTAGGAAAATTGTCGTGTACAGAGCTTCTCATCAGAAAAGCTTTCACCGTTAAATAAAAAGCTTCCGATGGTTTTTGATTCAAAAATAAGTTCAAGCTCTCCTCTTTTTAATTCTGAAAGGCTTTCATCTGCATCTACTGTTGCAGTAAATACGAGTTTTTTTATGGTTTCTGGTAGCTTTCTAATATTAATTCGAGTCAATGATTCATTGATAGACGTTACGTCTAATAATTCAATTCCACCACCTGGCGATACTTTTTGGTTAAAAAATATAAAAAATTTTTCATCGCTACATTTGCCAAACTCATCAACACCAAAGCAGCCTATATCATAAGTCGCATTATTTTGACTGAGCATTGATGTGCGAATGAAAAATTCAAATTCATGAAAATTTTGTTTTCCGCATAATTCTGCAAGCTTAATACGTTGACCACGCAATAAATTCATCATTTAATCAGCCCTGATTTTTGAAAAATTCAAAATAAGTTGCAATACAATCAACTTATTAAGAGAAAGTCAAGATAATTTGTGTAAAAAAATATCAATATCAGCGAGGATGTGATCTTACTCATGACAGAATATGAAATAAAACGCATGTAGCAGGATTCAAGCGTATAACCTACAATCTGTAAGTCAAACTTACAATCTGCAAGAATGTTGCCGAGGCAAACCATGATTCCCCGTACCTTAACTGCTGTATTACGCCAACGCGCCGCCAGCAACCCCGTCGTTACCCTGCTGGGGCCACGCCAATCCGGTAAGACCACGCTGTGCAAAGCCACCTTCAGCGACAAAGCTTACGTTTCGCTCGAACCACTCGATACCCGCGATTACGCCAAAGCTGACCCGCGTGGTTTTCTGGATCAATTCGGCGACCAAGGGGTGGTGTTAGACGAAATTCAGAATACACCGGAATTGCTGCACTACATCCAAGATCGGGTGGATAACAACGGCAAGATGGGGCAATACATCCTGACCGGTTCGCAAAATCTGGTCATTTCCGCCAAGGTGTCACAATCCTTGGCAGGACGCACCGCGATTCTCACCCTCTTGCCGCTCAGTTACGCCGAAATCAGTCAAGCCGCGACACCGCCCGCCAATGTCTGGGAAGTGGTTTGGAAAGGTTGCTACCCACGCCTCTATAATCAAGCGGTTCCGCCAGAGGAATGGCTGGCAGACTACATCCTCACCTATTTGCAACGCGATGTACGCCAATTGGTGAACGTCGGTAATCTCGATCAATTTTCCCGTTTCCTGCAATTATCCGCCGCGCACACGGCGCAGGAAGTGAATTACACCACGCTCGGCAATGATGTGGGGCTGTCGCACAATACCATCCGCATCTGGTCATCGGTCTTACAGGAAAGTTTTCTCACCGCAACGCTCATGCCTTGGCTCGGCAATATCCGCAAACGGCTGGTCAAAACCCCCAAACTGCATTTTCTCGACACGGGCGTGGTGTGTTCCCTGTTGGGCATCAGCAATCCCGAACAATTACGGCTACACCCGTTACGCGGAGCTATTTTTGAGTCGTGGGTGGTTGCCGAATTGCACAAGCATTACCTCAACCAAGGGAAAAAACCGGGGCTGTACCATTATCGTGAAAACAGCGGCTTAGAATTCGACATGCTGATGGAAACACCGGAAGGGTTGACTCCCATAGAAATCAAATCGGCGCAAACCATCAACAGTGAATTTTTCAAGAATTTCACCCAAGCTGCCAGCCGCGAAGAGCTGGCAACCCGACTGAACGTTAGTCAGGGAAAAATCGTATACGCGGGCGATACACCGCAAACCCGTCACGGCGTGCGCGTAATACCGTGGGGTCAATTGTCCAGCATTTAACTTGCGATGGTATTGCGCAACACGCCCACGCCTTCCACCTCACATTCCACCACATCCCCCGCTTGCAAATACTCCGGGGGTTCGCGCACAAAGCCCACACCACTCGGCGTACCCGTGGCAATCACATCGCCCGCCTCCAGCGTCATCCCTCGCGACAACCATTCAATAATGCTCGCCACATCAAAAATCATCTGGCGCGTATTCGATGCCTGCTTCGTCACCCCATTCACCCGACACGCAATCGCTAATGCCTGCGGATCAGCAATCTCATCCGCTGTCACAATCCACGGCCCCATCGGGCAACCACCGTCGATGCTTTTGCCCAGAAAATACTGCTTGTGGTTCAACTGAATATCCCGCGCACTCAAGTCATTGATCACGGTGTAACCAAACACATGCGCCAAGGCATTCTCACGCGCAATCTTTTTACCGCCTTTGCCTAGAATCACCCCTAACTCGGCTTCCCAATCCAATTGTGAACACGTATCGGGGTCAAACGGCACGGCAGCCTCATGCCCAATCACACTGGTCGGGCATTTGGTAAACACAATCGGGTATTGCGGCGCTTTACCGGTGCGCCCGATCTGGTTCGCGGTTTCTTGCGCGTGTTCCAGATAATTCAGCCCTAAGCACATCACGTTTTTACGCGGGCGCGGAATCGGAGCCAACAGCGTCACGTCCGCCAATGGCACCCGCATCGCCGCCGTTAAGGTGTTACGCACGGCTTGCAAGTCCATGCCGCTATCAATCAGCGCCAACATATCGCGCCAAACGGGTTGATCAAACGCCGCATCCAACGCCGGAATCAATACCGCATCCCCCGCGCTAATGCACACATAATTTTGCTGCTGATATTCGCATGTTCCTAATTTCATCCCAACACTCCTAAGCCTTGCACACCATCAACCAGTAATTTGCAACCCGTGAGAAACAAAAACACGTAAGCGATTTGGAAAAACTGCTTTTCCGGCACACGGTGATGCAGCTTATACCCCAACCAAATCCCCAACGCGGCGATGGGCAGCAACAACACTGACGTACTCAAGTTAGTGCTGTTGAATTGCCCCAACGCCGCGTAAGGAATCAACTTGACGTAATTCACGGTAGTAAAAAATAGCACCGTGGTCGCTTGATACACGGTTTTATCCAGCTTTTGCGGCAACAGGTAAATATTAACCGGTGGGCCACCCGCGTGCGCCACAAAACTGGTGAACCCTGCAATACTGCCCCAAAACAGCCCCGACTTTGCCCCCGGTTTACCCATTGCCAAGCGCTGAAACGGCTTGAACCAATAATTCAACGCAAACCCGACCGCAATCAGCCCCACCAACAACCGCACATCACTGGCACGAAAATACGTAAACGTCAGCGCCCCAAGCACAATGCCTAGCAGCGCAGCGGGCAATAATTGCTGAAGATGCGCCCACGACCAGCGTTTCCAAAAGGCTTTCAGCGCCATCAAATCCATCACGCACAAAATCGGCAGCAAAATCGCCGCCGCTTGCGCCGGAGGCATGGTCAGCGCCATTAACGGCACACCCAATACCCCCAAACCGCCGCCCATGCCGCCTTTCGAGATGCCGACGATCAGCAGCGCCAGTACCGCCATTGTCAGTGTTAGCGGGTCAGATAATATATTCATCGGGCTAAGAAATTGCGCTTAACGGCACGGTTGATAGTGACCATTCGGCCAGCACGGGGCAGACAGCATTTCACCTAAGTTAGCGGCTCGCAAACGTTCACTGACTTCTATCAAACGGCTCACCAAACCTTCTTCGACGGCGGCGTAAGCCTCGGAATCGACTTGGCGTTTCACCACAATTCCCAGCAATTCGGTGATCGCATTACCCACCGAATTTTGCGAAATCGTTACCACCAAGCGCCCTTTATCATCGCGGAACAAAATTTGCTTGTACGCCGGTCGCCAGCGAATATCGTTGGCAAATTGCGGGTCTTGAATCACCTTTTCGCGCAAATCTCGCGCCACACGCACAAAACGCTGGTTATTCAACAATACGTCATCAATCTGGTGCGGGAAGTTGGCATTATCCGGCACTCGCGCTTCCCCCGTGGCAACCATCGAGAAAAACGTGCGGTAGAAATCCAAAAAGCCGCGCAACACTTGCTCGTATTCGTGCCAAAAATACTGATCTTTCAAACGTTCCGCGCCACCGGCCACTTCCCAACACGGCAAGCCTTGCGGGTAGCCGGTCAAGCGCAATGAGGCTTCTTCGGTTGGCAATAGCTTGAGGATTTGCAGATCCAATACTTCCAAAAACTTGCCGTAAGCATCACTTAATTGGCGCAAAAACAAGGTGTTATGCCCGCTGTCGGTCAAGTTGGGGTTATTGGCATCGGCTTCTTTGGCATTGCGTAATTCCGCCATCGGAAATACCATAAAATGATTGTGAATCATGCGGATACTGGGAACGCCCGGTTTGTTGAGCGGCCAAGTCGAATCGAGGCTGGCTTCCCCGCATAAAATCAGGTGTTCGGCTGGGTCGGGGTATTTCTCAAACATGTAATCGCAGATAATTTGCGTCATCTTCGACCAGACTTTCTTTTCCTGACGTTTCATCTGATCACGGCGCACTGGGCGACCGAGCGGGTCAAGAATGCGGCGCGAACAATCCAGAATAATCGATGTGTCGAATTCCACGCTATGCCCCACCAGCTTGCGGTAAAGCAACAAATCTTCCGGGGTGCGGAATAAGCCGTTTTCTTCGGCAAGGTTTTTCAGGTTGGCGGGGCTGTTGAAAAATTCCACCTGCGTCATGCCTTCCGGCACTTTCAGGGACATTTGCGGGCAAGGCGTAGCGATTTCACGGGGTGCTGTTTTCATGGGTGCTGCATCACTTTAGTTATGGGAAAACTCCCGTGTGTTTTACCCCGAAGCGAACAGGTATACAAGCAGCAACACAAACAAAGCCAGCAGTAACCAGCCACCAAACTCTTCCCAGAGCATTGTTACCAAACCGGGTTTGGGGGCAGCCGAGGCTTTTTTCTGTTCCGGTTTGGTGTTGATCGCTTTCAGCACTTCTTCTTTGACTTGCTGATGCAAGTCTTCATGCATTCCGGGAATGGGTTTGGCATCCACCAAGGTTGTGACCATGTGTTCTTTGATTCCGGCTTTGAGACCGGCTTTCATGCCGTCTTCGTGACCTTTTTTAAAGCCTTCGCCAACACCGGTTTTATAACCTTCCAGCAGCCCGTGATTCCACCCAGCACGATACGCCAGCCAAGCCACAATCATTAGTGCCAAACCAAACAATACCCAGATCATGACAACACTCAATTCCTTTATTGATAAGGCTAATAGTAGCAAAATCCCTGACAGCATCCGCCTTTTTGCTTGCCCCCGCCATTTACCTGAGAATAAGGTCATTCTTATAACTGACAGGTAGTAGCTTAATGAAAACGTGGATGTGCGTGGTGTGCGGCTGGATTTACGACGAAGCTAACGGTTTGCCTGAGGAAGGTATCGCGCCGGGTACGCCTTGGGAAGCGATTCCCGACGATTGGCGCTGCCCGGATTGCGGCGTGGGCAAGGATGATTTTGAGATGATGGAGGTGTGATGGATCGCCTCGCCAGTCGGTAGAAATGGCGTAATACCCATTGTGAGTTTTTGGTTTTTGCTACACTGCGATTATAGAAACCGACGGCACACGCACGATGAACCAAAAAATTCCCTACGGCATCAGTAATTTCAGCAAAGTCATCACCGAAGGCTACGCCTTTGTAGACAAAACCGCCTACATCGCCCAACTGGAAGCGCTGGGTAGCTACCACGTCCTGATGCGCCCGCGCCGCTTCGGCAAAAGTCTGTTCGTGTCGATGCTTGAACATTATTACGACGTAAAACGCGCCGAAGAATTCGACGCGCTGTTTGGCAAGCTCCACATCGGGCAATACCCCACACCGCTAAAAAACAGCTACCAAGTGCTGTTCATGGAATTCAGTGGGATAGCCACCACCAGTGCTGAAGACGTTTACCGAACGTTCAATCTCAAGGTGGAATTGGCATTGCAGCTATTTATGGAGCGGTATGCTTACCCCACATCCATACGCGACAATGTACTGTCACGTCAAGCGCCCTATGAGAAGATGGAAGCCTTCGTCAAAGCCATGATGGGGCAAAAGATCCTGCTGCTGATCGACGAATACGACCATTTTGCCAATAGCATCCTTGGCGCAGATTTGATCCTGTTCCAAGACATCATGGGCAAAGGCGGCTTCGTGCGTAGTTTCTACGAAGTTCTGAAAACCGCCACCATGACCGGGGTGCTTGACCGCTTGTTTGTCACGGGTGTCACGCCGCTGATGCTGGATAGCCTCACCAGCGGCTTTAATATTGCCGATAATCTGTCCATCAACGCTGATTTCAACACCGCAATGGGCTTTACCCATGCCGAAACGCAGGCATTGCTGCAACCCCTGGCAAGTGATTGCAAGCTGGAGACGGATACCCTGATGGCGGATGTGACCGCTTGGTATAACGGCTACCGCTTCCATCCTGAAGCGGACGAAACAGTGTTCAACTCGGATATGGTGCTGTATTTCATCAAACATTTTAACCGCAAGCACTGCACTTACCCCAAGTGGATGTTGGATGAAAATATCGCCTCCGACTACCGCAAAATCATGGGGCTGTTCCAGATTGGTAATCGTGAAACCAATTACCAAGTGCTGGATGATTTGATCAATCTGGGCGAAGTGACGGCGATTCAGCAACGCAAATTCGAGATCGACAAACACTTTGACCGCCACGATTTCATCAGCCTGTTGGCGTACATGGGCTTTGTCACCATCAGCGGTGAAACCATTACCCAAACCCGTTTTGCCATCCCCAACCACGTTATCCGTGAGTTGTATTTCCAGTATTTCAAGGTGGCGTTGGAAGAGCGCAACCAATTGACCCTGCCTGATCAGACCTTGGCGGCTGCCATTGAAGTGCTGGCGTTGCAAGGCGATTTGCAACCCCTGGCGGTGGAAATGCAGTCCGTCCTGCAAGGGTTTTCCAACCGCGATTTGATCAAGCTGGATGAAAAGCACATCAAGACCTTGTTGCTGACTTTGTTGTACCAATTCCCGATTTACTTCATCCAGAGTGAGCGGGAAGTGGATAAGAAATACCCCGACGTGCTGCTGATTGAACGCAGCCCGTTTGCGGTTAAGCACCAGCACCTAATCGAACTAAAATACGCCAAAAAAGGTGATGGTGCAGCGGGTTGGGAGGAAAAAAAGCAGGAGGGGATTGCGCAGGTGCAGGGTTATTTACAACTACCTAATGTTGCCGCTATGCCCAAGCTCAGTGCGTGGCTGATGCTGACCGATTGCGAGCGGGTGGAGGTTGTTAAGATTGGGTAGGTCAAACCCCCACCAACCCCTTATACCGCTCAAACAACCACGTCAGCCGCTCCATATCACTACCGAATTTTTCCTTGCGGTAACACTGATCTACCGCTTTATCCAATGCGGTATGGGCTTTGCGCAAATCCGGCGGCATGGAAGTTGGGTCATACATATCCGCCAAGGTTGAGGTCGGGTAATTCTTCCGCGCATCCAGCACCGCTTGTGCGGCGGCTTCCACCTTCTTGCGCTGCTTATCATCGGCATCAGGCCACGGAAAATTGTTGTAAACCAGCTTGGCGGAATAGCGGTAATCACTTTTCAGCCGTCCGCAAACGGTACGCATCCACGCCATGTGAATCTTCGACTCCAACACCCCGAATTCGTACAAACTCGCATCGGGAATCATCAGATTAAGGTTGGTGGAAATGGTATTGCTGTCAAAAAAGCCCATCGGCACATACTCGCGCCGCTCGGATGACACGCTGGGAACAAGAATATAATTGCCCGCAGGATGACGATTTTCACCAAACAAATACGGCGTTGCGGCACGTTTGCGGGTCGCCTCTTTGGGGCTTGCCAAGCGCATTTGTTTAACATTCTCCACCCGTTTCAGTACTTCGGGCAGGGCGCGTAATTCATGCGGTGGAATGCCCACCAGCCACAAACACCAACGCTCCTTGCCGTTGAGGAATTCTTCTGCCCCAAGGATAGGCTTTAACCATTTTTCAGCCTTGGGTTCTTTTTGCAGCAAGTCCACTTTTTCTTCCGGCGACAGCAACAAATGCCCGCCATCGGTTGGCTCATTGCCTTTCACCATGACAGACACGTTGCACAAGGGCTTAGTACGGTCATCCACCAACACATCGGGCGCATCGACCAGATACGGGTTGACGTTTTTCACCGCGATTTCGACAGGTTCACCCTTGATGTTCGGGTAGTCGAAAATACGTTTGCTATCGGTATCGAAATCAGCAAACCCGACAATGACCACATGCACCGCCGCTTTGCCCCGCGCTTCCGAATCCCACGCAAAGGTGCGGTGCGCAAAATGCAGGTGGATGCCCTGCTTCAGCAGCGGTTGCCAAAGCGGTGCGACCTGTTCGCCTTGCGTAATCGAATTGGTGGAAACAAACGCTACGGTGATGCGCGTTCCTTGGATGAACTGCGCGGCTTTGTAAAACCAACCGGTCACGTAATCCAGCGACTTGTAGTTTTTCACCGCGCTGTACAGCTTATCCATATCCGCGTTTTGTTCCGCCGTGCGGAAATTCTTCCCAATAAACGGCGGGTTGCCGATGATGTGATTCAGGTTTGCAGGCTTAACAACCGCCGCCCAATCGAGTTGCAGCGCGTTACCGATCACAATATGCGCGGAGGATTTCAACGGTAGCAAATCCGGTTCGCGCCCAAACTGCCGCGCAAATTCGCGATTCATCTGATGCTGCGTCAGCCACATCGCCACTTCCGCAATCCTTACTGGCCATTCCTCCACTTCAATGCCGTGAAAATGTTCCAGCTTGATCGTCGGCTCCACCGTAATCGCCAATCCAACCTGCGCATCACCGTGCTGCGCCTGCAACACCGCCAATTCCAACAAACGTAACTCGCGGTAGGTGATGATCAGAAAGTTACCGCATCCACACGCCGGATCAAGGAACTGCAACGCTGTCAAACGCTGCTGAAACGCCGCCAATTTCTTGCGTTTGTCACGATTGCCACCCTGTTGAATCGCGCTGAATTCCGCCCACAACGCATCCAAAAACAACGGCTTAATCAAGCGCAAAATGTGCGTTTCGCTGGTGTAATGTGCGCCCAATTCACGCCGCGCCGCCTTATCCATCACCGACTGAAACAACGAACCAAAAATCGCAGGTGAAATACTTCCCCAGTCAAAATGCGAACAATCCAATAATGCCTCGCGCATTTCCGCATTAAACGACGGCAATTCCAGCTTTTCGCTAAACAAATGCCCGTTGACGTAAGGGAAATCGTTTAGCTCTTCCAGCAAATGCTTGCCCCGCGCCGCCACAGGCTTATCCAGCGTCTGGAACAGCTTGTGCAAGCGCGAATCGGTGTCCGAACCGTCTGGCGCACTAAAATGTTGGAGGTAGTTGTAGAACTGGTGGCGCGAAAAAATCCCCGTATCTTCTGCAAACAAACAGAACAGGATGCGCACCAAAAACACCTCAAGGTCATGTCCCGTGTAACCTGCATCTTGTAGCGCATCGTGCAACTTACCGAGACGTTCTGCCGCCTTGATATTCAGCGCGTATTCCTGAAGACTTTCCCCGTGATTTTCCAACCCTGCCATGAAATCGAAGAACTCAATCTTGTCTGGCAAGTCTTCAATGGCAATGTCATGCTCCAAACGTCGATCAAGGTCGTACAATTTGAAGCGGGAAAAATCCGACAACAGCACGTAGCGTGGTCTGTCACGTTGCTCTTTTATCTGCTGAAAATAATCAAAGGCTTGTGATTTGGCTTTATCGAGGGATTTGCCGCGTGATTTGTGCTCAACCAGCAACACCCCTTTCCAGAACAGGTCAATAAAGCCTTTGGTTTTATCTGTGCGTTCGACGGCATGTTCAAACGCCGCCACACTTTTACGATTGACCCCGAAAATCGCAAAAAACGCATCCCAAAAGGACTTGGCTTCGGCTTCCTCACGGGTTTCGTTACCCCATTCTTTGACGAACGCCAGCGCGTTGCCACGAATTGTCTTGCGGTTGGAAAGTGCTGCCATGCGAATAAGCCCAGAATCGAAAGCAAGGATAGTAGCGCAGAAAGCCAGCAACGTGAAACCGTCATACACGCCATTTTTCCGCTGGAAGTCTGAAACTTTCCGCCATTATGCTAAACTGACCAGCACTTTTTTGAGACTGAAAATGAGAGTTCGATATGGCTGGTCATAGCAAATGGGCAAACATCAAACACCAAAAAGCCGCTGCCGATAAAAAACGCGGCAAAATTTGGACAAAAATCATCCGTGAAATTACCGTGGCAGCACGCGAGGGTAAAACTTCCGATCCGAATGCTAATCCGCGCTTGCGCTTAGCGGTGGATAAAGGTTTGAGTGCCAATATGACACGCGACACCATCGAGAAAGCCTGCAAACGCGGGGCGGGTGAAACCAACACCGACAATTACGTGGAAGTGCGTTATGAAGGCTACGGCCCCGGCGGGATTGCGGTGATCGTCGAAACCATGACCGATAACGTCAACCGTACCGTGGGCGAAGTACGCCACGCCCTCACCAAACACGGCGGCAACCTTGGCACGAACGGCTCGGTCGCATTTCAATTCAAAAAGATCGGCGTGATGAACTTTGCCCCCGGTTTGGATGAAGAAAAGCTCATGGAAGCCGCCCTCGAAGCGGGTGCGGACGACATTCAAATGGATGACGACGGCTCAGCCGAAATCGTGACCACCCCGGAAGATTTCGCTGCCGTGAAAGCCGCCATGATTGCCGCAGGCTTCACCCCCGACCACGATGAAGTCACCATGCGGGCCGACAACCTCACGCTGGTGGAAGGCGATACTGCCGCCAAATTGCTGAAAATGATCGACATGCTGGAGGACTTGGATGATGTGCAAGAAGTCTTCACCAACGCCGATTTCAGCGATGATGCCTTAGCGGCGCACGGTTAAGTGACCACGCGCCGTATCTTAGGCATTGACCCCGGTTCGCGCCAGACGGGAATCGGGATTATCGACACCGATGGTCGCCACACTCAACACGTTTTTAGCACGTGTTTGCGCTTGGGCGATGCCGCTTTCCCCGAACGTCTCGGCACGATTTTCGCCGAAATTACACGCATTATTCGCGAATACCACCCCATTGAAATGGCGATTGAAAGTGTATTCGTCTCCAATAATGCCGCGTCTGCACTAAAATTAGGTCAAGCACGCGGGGCAGCGATTTGTGCGGGCGTCACGTCCGGCTTACCCGTGGCGGAATACAGCCCCAAAGAAGTCAAGCAAGCCACCGTTGGCAAAGGCGGCGCGGATAAAACGCAGGTGCAACACATGGTAAAGTTGTTATTGGGTTTGCAGGGGCGTTTGCAAGCGGATACGGCGGATGCCTTAGCGGTTGCCTTGTGTCATGCTCATGCGAGTCATTTGAACAGTCGTCTAGTTCAAGCCATGAAATCGAGGTAAGCACATGATTGGATTATTGCGCGGTAAATTACTCATCAAACAACCTCCCGATTTATTACTGGATGTGAATGGCGTGGGTTACGAAGTGCAGGCTTCGATGACCACATTCTACGAGCTGCCCGAATTGCACCAAGACGTGACGCTCTATACCCATTTTGTAGTGCGTGAAGACGCGCAATTGCTGTACGGTTTCAGTTCCCAAACCGAGCGCGAACTGTTTCGGCATTTGCTTAAAGTGAATGGAGTTGGCCCCAAAATGGCGCTGGCGATTGTATCGGGCATGAGTCCTGTGGAGTTCAATCAAGTGATTCACGCGGCGGATATTGCCCGCTTGAGCCGTATTCCAGGGGTTGGTAAGAAAACGGCAGAGCGCTTAGTGATTGAGTTGCGCGACCGCTTGCCCAAAGCCGAAGCAACCAGCAACACGGGCGTTGCGGTTAGCACCCCGCTGCCATCCGTCTCGGTCAGTGATGAAGCCATCAATGCCCTGTTAGCACTGGGTTATAAACCCGCGCAAGCCAGCCAAATGATTGCCGCTTACGAAAATCAAGGCTTGAGTGTGGAAGACATGATCCGTCAAGCACTCCGTGCCAGTCTGAACTAGGATTCATCCCAGTTCAGACATGACACTCAAACCTGTCAAATCTGTCACTTTCTGACAAGTCTGGTATTTGTCACCCACCGTCACCCATTGTCATTTATCATTTTAATTAATCTATAAATTATGAAAATTAATGACTTGCGTGTTTAGGCATGGGTTGGCACGGGTGTTGCATTATCCCTTGCACAGACTGAGACGGCGTAGACTAGAAGGTCTGGAAGGGACGACAACAATAATAAGAAAGGGTTAAGGAAAGCATTTACCAGCAAGCCCCAAGAGATAGTGAGTAGGCATAAACATTAATAACAATAAAGCGCCTGACCATATCTCGACTTCTCTAACCCCCTACCGATAAGGCGGGGGGTATTTATCAGAAGTCTGGTGTTTTGAACAACAATAACAATAAGCTAATAATAATAACATTTGCCCGTGTTGACTGCCCCCGTTCGTCGGGGGTTTTGTTTTTCGGGGCTATTCAGCTACCGTTTATCTGTTTTTCTTCTTGCTTGGCGATATTCCAAGCATTTTCCATCTGTTCCAGAGTAGCCGCTTCCAGCGAAATACCTTGGTCAGCGAGTAGGGTTTCGACCCGCACAAAGCGCCGTTCAAATTTTTGGTTGGATAAACGCAAGGCATTTTCCGCATTCACCCCCAGCAAACGTGCCAAATTGGTTGCGCCCATGAGCACATCGCCAACTTCTTCCTCAATCCGGCTTTGCGATTCACCGTTAGTGACGGCATCCAGTACTTCATCGAGTTCTTCCTGAATTTTGGGAATGACGTGTTGCCAATGCTCCCAGTCAAACCCGACCCCGGCTGCGCGGCGCTGAAGTTTCTGGCTGCGGCGTAAGGCAGGCATCGCGGCGGGGATTCCGGCAAAGAATCCCGTTTCGTCCTTTTTTGTGCCACGTTCAGCCTGTTTAATCGCATCCCATGCTTGTTTTTGCTCGTGTTCATTAGCGTATACCGTGTCACCAAAGACATGCGGGTGGCGGCGGATCATTTTGCGGGAAATGCCTGCGGCGACATCATGAAAATCGAACAGATTTTGTTCACTGGCAATTTGCGCCATAAACACAATCTGGAATAACAGATCCCCCAGCTCATCACACAAGGCTGCGGCATCGTGCTTGTCTACTGCATCCGCCACCTCGTACACTTCTTCCAAGGTGTAGGGCAGAATGGTTTGCCAGGTTTGTTTAATGTCCCATGGGCAACCGCGCTCCGGGTCACGCAAGCGGCTCATTATGTTGAGCAATTCATTGATTGGAAGGGTGCTTAATCCGTTTTTGCCTTGCATAGCATTTACCTGTAGCGTATCGTGCGTTTGTCGTGCAATATACACAATTGTGGTATGAATGCTACGCTCAAACATAAAGCAAAATCCAACTTACGACTCAAAACCTAGACTTGAAGGAGATCACCATGACTCTGAAACAGATTGCAGGCATTAGCTTTGCTGCCCTGATGCTGGCTACTGCTGGCGCTCACGCGGCTGACATGAAAGTTGTTAAAAATAGCAACGGCGAAGTTGTTAAAAATAGCAACGGCGAATGCGTTCAAGCCGTATACGGCTTCGCGCCAGAAGGTTGTGAAGCAGCACCTGCTCCACCAGCCGCAGCGCCAGCCGCTCCTGTTGCTGCGCCAACGCCACGTGCTGCGCCACCTGCACCGGTTGTCCCTAAAGTGAAAGCGAAAGGCAACTACAAAGGTCCAGTTCAAATGGATGACGCGGCACGTTCCAGCATGAAGCGTTTCGCAAAATAAACCTGACAACGAATCAAGCTACTTGATTCATCAATGGTTTAATAAGCCTCCTTACCTTACAGTAAGGGGGCTTTTCTTTGTGCCTTTCCCAAGAAAATTCCGCTTGCCTATAGGAACTTACCCAGAAAGTAACCTATAATCCTAGCCGTTGTTGTATATTTAAGACACTATAGTCGTAATCTACGCCTTCTGCTGACAGTACTAATTATTTCATGATGCAGAAACGCGGATTCCAACAATCGACACTCAAAACTAGGCTAAAGGAGATCACAATGACTCTGAAGAAAATTGCAAGTATCAGCATTGCTGCGATGATGGCAACCGTGATGATGACTACCGCTCATGCGGAAGACGGCAAATACGTACAGGATAGTTCTGGCAAGGCTGTAAAAAACAGTGCTGGCGAGTGCGTCAATGCACAATTTGGCAGTATGCCTGAAGGCTGTGAAGCAGCACCGCCGCTTCCAGCGCCCGCACCGGCTCCAGCGCCCGCACCGGCTCCGGCTCCAGCTCCAAAACCCATCCAGCAAATGAGCTTGAGTTCTGATGCCAACTTCGACTTCGACAAAGCGGTACTCAAGCCAGCAGGTCAAGCTAACTTGGATAAGTTCCTGTCCGGTTTGGCTGGTGCAAAAGTAACGGGTATCAGCGTAGTCGGGCATACCGATAGCGTAGGTTCTGATGCTTACAACCAAAAGTTGTCTGAGCAGCGTGCGGCAGCAGTGGCTAACTATTTGGCTAGCAAAGGCGTTCCGGCAGCAGCTATCAAAGCGTCTGGTAAAGGCGAGTCACAACCTGTTGCCAATAATGGCACTAAAGAAGGTCGTGCAGCTAACCGTCGCGTTGACGTGACTGCGAGCGGCACACGCTAAGACCCGCATCTAACCTACACTAAACCTGTAGGGTCTTGATCAGGGAAAAGCCGGGCAAGTCCCGGCTTTTCTTTGGATGCTATCCGCATGGGAATATTTCATTCCCTGCTAACATTCAGCTAGTATATTGACTCTTATACGGGTCGGATTGTGTTTTTCCGGCTTAATAACACGCTATTTTTCACCACAATCCTTCTGGAGACAGAACATATGTCAATCAAAGTGGCTGTGCCCAAGGAAACCGCCGAGGGCGAGCGTCGGGTTGCCATCGAATCCAGCGTCATTGCCAAACTCAGTAAACTCGGCGCAGAAGTACTAGTCGAGACCGGCGCAGGTGCTGCGGCACACCTTCCTGATACGGCATTTAGCGGCGCAACTATGGTGTCATCGGCAAACGATCTCTATCAGCAAGCCGACGTCGTGCTCAAAGTCCAGCCGCCATCCGACGCGGAAATTGCCCAATTAAAAGATGGCAGTGTGCTAATCGGCATGTTGCAGCCTTACCAATCCCCAGAGCGGATTGCGGCACTGCAAGCCAAAAACATCACCAGCTTTGCGATGGAGCTGATCCCACGTATTTCGCGGGCGCAGGCGATGGATGTATTGTCCTCGCAAGCTGCTATCGCCGGTTACAAAGCCGCGATTATGGGTTCGGATCTTGCCCCGCGTTTTTTCCCGATGCTGACCACGGCGGCAGGTACAATTCGCCCCTCCAAAGTCATTATCATTGGCGTGGGCGTGGCAGGTTTGCAGGCAATTGCAACCGCACGGCGTTTGGGTGCAGTGGTTGAAGCCTATGACGTGCGTTCCGCGACCAAAGAGCAAGTGCAATCTCTCGGTGCAAAATTCATCGAACTTGGCATTACCGCCGAAGGCGCGGGTGGTTATGCGCGTGAGCTGACCGCTGAAGAAAAGCAGCAACAGCAAGAAGCCTTGGCAAAACACATTGCTACCGCTGATGTGTTGATCACTACCGCTGCGGTTCCAGGTCGTCCTTCCCCGAAAATCATTCCCGAATCCACGGTGGATGGCATGAAATCCGGCGCGGTGATTATCGACTTGGCGGCGGAAGGCGGCGGCAACTGCACCTTGACGCAACCGGGCAAAACCATTGTGCATAACGGTGTCACCATTCACGCACCACTCAATGTGCCGAGCCAAGTCCCCGTACACGCCTCGGAAATGTACGCCAAAAACCTGCTGAACTTCCTCACCCCCATGCTGAAAGACGGCGCGTATGCCCCCGACTTCAGCGACGAAGTGATTGCAGGCGCGTTACTCACCCACGAAGGCAAAATCATGAACGCAGCCATTCGCCAACTGGTTGAAGGAGCATAACAATGGAAGGTTTTATCGCCATTTACATCTTCATCCTTGCCGGTTTCGTCGGCTATGAAGTGATTTCCAAAGTGCCGGTTATCCTGCACACCCCGCTCATGTCGGGTTCAAACTTCGTTCACGGCATCGTGTTAGTCGGCGCAATGGTCGTGCTAGGTCAGGCAGAAGGCTTTATGGAACAATTGATTGGATTCATTGCGGTGGTACTGGCGGCGGGTAACGCGGTCGGTGGTTACGTCGTGACGGAACGGATGCTGGAAATGTTTAAAAGCAGCAAAGGGGAGAAATAAGCATGAACCTTTTTGTTGAAATTTTTTACTTGGCAGCCGCTGTGCTGTTTATCCTCGGTCTTAAGCAAATGGCATCGCCGGTCACGGCGCGGCGCGGGATTGTGTGGGCAGGCATCGGCATGGTGCTGGCAACCTTGATTACGTTTGCGCACCCGCACGTCAACACCAATTACTTGCTGATTTTCATCGGGATTGCCGTCGGCGGTGGTATTGCTTGGAAAACCGGCAAAGAAGTCGCCATGACCGATATGCCGCAAATGATTGCGCTCTACAACGGCATGGGCGGCGGTGCGGCGGCGGCGATTGCGGCGGTGGAATTGATTAAGCGCCATGAAATGGATCCGGTGGTGCAGTTACTCGCGGTGGCGGGTGCGCTGATTGGTGCGGTCGCATTCTCTGGCTCGTTGATTGCCTTTGGTAAATTGCAAGGACTGAAACAATTACGCGGGGCTTTCCGCTTTAAGCATCAGCAACGTATCAACGCCGCCTTATTTGTTGTCACCGTGTGGATAGGCTTGGGGATTGCGACCAGCGGGACGGATTACGGCATGTTTGTGCTGTTCCTGTTCTTCGCGTTGGCACTGGCGTTTGGGGTGATGATGACGCTGCCAATTGGTGGCGCGGATATGCCGGTAGTGATTTCCCTTTACAATGCATTCACCGGGCTTGCGGTTGGTTTTGAAGGCTATGTGCTGAATAATCCTGCCATGATGATTGCGGGGGTGGTGGTAGGTGCTGCCGGTATGTTGCTAACGCAATTGATGGCAAAAGCCATGAACCGCCCGATTACCAATGTGCTGTTCAGCAATTTCGGTGAAACCACGGGTGAAGCGCAGGAAGTCAGTGGTTCGATGAAAGCGATTGAAGCCCCTGACGCTGCTATTATGATGGCGTTTGCGGAAAAGGTTATTATCATCCCCGGTTACGGCATGGCGGTAGCGCAAGCCCAGCACAAGATTTGGGAGATGACCAAGCAATTGCAGGAACGTGGCGTAACGGTCAAGTTTGCGATTCACCCGGTTGCGGGGCGGATGCCGGGGCATATGAACGTATTGCTGGCGGAAGCGGGCGTGCCGTATGACATCATTTACGATCTGGATGAAATCAACGAAGAGTTCCGTACCGCTGATGTGGCGTTAGTGATTGGCGCAAATGACGTGGTGAACCCGATTGCACGGACTGACCCGAACAGCCCAATTTACGGAATGCCGATTCTGAACGCGGATTACGCTAAGAACGTGATCGTGGTGAAACGCGGCCAAGGGGCGGGGTTCTCTGGGATTGAAAATCACCTGTTCTTCGCCGACAACTGCCGGATGCTGTATGGCGACGGGCAGGCGGTCGCGAATGAGTTGATCACCAATATGAAAGAACTCTGAGATCGGACTGAAAATTGTCGGGCTGAAGCCCGACCTACAGCAACATTGTAGGTCGGACTTTAGTCCGACAATTTTATGTGTGTTAAAATCTGTGTTTTACGGGTTTCCCACCTTATCCCCGTCTTTCACCTCACGGGTTGCATCCATAATCAGCCCGTAACTTACCCGGTCGGTCACTTTGTAAATCACCAGATTTGCCACTTTTTCGGGTGGTAATTGGCTGCATACCGCGCCCGATTTGGCTTTGCATGATTCCACCACATCCACGACGTATTTGCCTTTAGCGTAAACACCTAAGGTATGCCCCACTTCAATGCGGTCACGCTTTCCTTGATTAATGACCGCAATCATGTGGTTGCCGCTAATCGCTTCCGCATCAAACAATGAAATAATGTCGCCGCGAATTTTGGTGCGGGGCGCATGGATCACCCCATTCAGGTATGCCACCTCATCAATCGGGGTAAGTAAGCGGTCGCCTTTACGGATTTCGCGTTTCGCATCCAATACTGTCGCGGTTGAGGTATTATCGACCCGTTCGATCCGGCTGTAGCCGCCATAGGTCACTTCATAGCCGAGCAATTGCCCGGTACGCGGGTCATGCAAGGCTTTATTCGGGTGGAAGATGGCACAGCGGGTTCCGGCTGCTGCATTGCGTAGATTTTTGACGTAAATGGTTTCGCCTTCGGTAATTAACTGGCGATCATCGCGTGAGGCGAGGATATACGGCGCATTCTTGATCGTTGCCTCGTCTAGCACTCGTGGCCACAGCATGAATTCCGCCAAGGTTGAAATCGGTTCACCTTGTCCACGACGGTCAACGCGAATGCGCGGTTGCAATTTATCGCCGTTTGCGCCGTTGGCATAATCGAAGGTCAAAACATCGCCGGGATAAAGTTGATGCGGGTTGGCAATACGTTGGTTCTTGTCCCAGATTTCCGGCCAATGCCAAGGCGTGTTCAGGAATTTACGCGCAATGCGCCATAAGGTATCACCTTTTTGAACCACATAGCTGTTGGGTGCGGCGGGGTTGACGATAATGTTACCGGAATCAACGGCATCACTTGATTGCGAGGTCACTTGCCCATAATACTTGTCGTAAGGGTCTGCGCCCCCGCGCGGGGTTGTAGTGGTTGCGCCGCAGCCGCTAAGCACAAGGGTCGCCCCGATGCTAAGGCACAGGGTGTTCAAGAAAAAAGCAGAAGAATGCCGCATAGTGGTATCCTTGTCGTTATTATGGGTTGGATGTGCGGTTTATAATAAACTATGACCAGATAAACATTCAGAACTTTTAGATTTTCGGTAGTTACAATGGCACAACTAGAGATTTTACACCATCCAGACCCGCGTTTGCGCAAGAAAGCCGCGCCGATTGCCCAGGTTGATGCGAGCATCCAACAGATTGTGGATGATATGTTTGAAACCATGTACGCCAACCAAGGTATTGGCTTGGCGGCAACGCAGGTCAACATTCATCAACGCATTATCACCTTGGATATTTCGGAAACGAAAACGGAGCGGCTGTGCCTGATCAACCCGGAAATTTTGCACAAAGAAGGCAAAATCGAACACGAGGAAGGCTGTCTCTCGGTTCCCGATTACTACGAGAAAGTGACCCGTGCCGAACGCATCCGGGTACGCGCCCTGACCCGCGAAGGTGAAGTGCTGGAGCGAGATTTCGATGAGTTGCTGGCGATTTGTATCCAACACGAAATAGATCATTTGGACGGTAAATTATTCGTCGACTACCTCTCCACTCTCAAGCAACAACGCGCCCGTAAAGTGGTGCAAAAGTGGGAAAAAGAACAGGCTAAATTGGCAGAACGCCGCGCTGCTGCCGCGAAAGCGATTATCGCATGAGGGTCGTGTACGCAGGAACGCCCGAATTTGCTGTCCCTGCCTTGCAGGCATTGTTAGCGGCAGGTCATGAAGTCGTAGCGGTGTATTGCCAACCGGATCGTCCGGCGGGACGCGGGCGTAAACTGACGTTTGGACCGGTGAAGCAAGTGGCAGTAGAGGCAGGGATTCCGGTCGAACAACCGCTTTCCCTGAAACCGCCTGAAGCGCAGCAAACCCTGCGTGATTACGCCCCCGATGTGATGATCGTGGCGGCGTATGGCTTGATTTTGCCGCAAGCGGTACTGGACATTCCGCGTTACGGTTGTCTCAATATCCACGGTTCATTATTGCCGCGCTGGCGCGGGGCAGCACCGATTCAACGCGCGATTCAGGCGGGTGATACCGAAACTGGTGTCACCATTATGCAAATGGCAGCAGGTTTGGATACTGGAGACATGTTGCATAAAGTGGTTTGCCCGATTACTCCGCACGATGGCGGGCAAAGTATCCACGACAAACTGGCGGCACAAGGTGCAACCGCGTTGTTGCATACGTTGGAATTGCTGGCAGCAGGCAAGCTGCAACCTGAAGTGCAAGACGACGCACGCGCCAATTACGCCCATAAACTTACCAAGGCAGAAGCGCAAATCGACTGGACACAAGCAGCGGCAGTGATTGACCGTACCATCCGCGCCTTTGATGCGTATCCGGTGGCGTTTACCTTATACGAAGGGCAACCCTTGCGGGGGAAGGGCTGGGGATGGGGGGGGCTTCTCCCCCCGGCAGGGTCATTGCCGAAAGCAAATGCGGCATCGACATTGCCACGGGTGATGGTGTCGTGCGTATCCTCAGTCTGCAACTCCCTGGCGGCAAGCGCTTAACTGCTGAGCAATTTCTCAATGGGCGTTCGTTGCTAGGGGTGCAATTGTGAGCGCTCGCGCTACAGCAGCGTTGTGCTTGCAACGGGTGATTTATGAGGGCGAATCCCTTACCGAAGTATTGCAAGACCGCACGGTTGCGACCCTGAGTCCGCAAGATCAAGCTTTGTTACGCGACATGTGTTTCGGCACTTTGCGCTGGCACGAGCGTTTAAGTGCCATCCTCAAACAATTGGTGAAGAAAGCCCTAAAACCAGCGGATAAGGATGTGGAATGCCTGTTGCGTATCGGGCTGTACCAACTCATTTACCAACGCAAACCCGACCATGCCGCTGTCAACGAAACGGTTAAAGCCACCAAAAAACTCAAAAAAGACTGGGCAGGCAAACTGGTGAATGGCGTGTTACGCACCTTCATCCGCCAGCAAACCAAATTGTTGGTGCAAGCGGATAGCATCATCACCGCCCGTTACGCCGTTCCCGACTGGCTGCTCAAGCGCATTCAAACCGCATGGCCAGACGCTTGGGCGGACATCCTCAGCGCCAGTAATACGCACGCGCCAATGGCCTTGCGCGTGAACCAACGGGTGCAAACCACCGCAGCGTATCAAGCCTTGCTGCAAGCGGCTGGCATTGCGGCGGAGTTTGTCCCCGCCTTGGATAGCGCCCTGATCTTGCAAGACCCGGTGGGCGTCGAACAGCTCCCCGGCTTTTTCAGCGGCACGGTGTCGGTGCAAGATGCAGCAGCGCAACTCGCCGCCGCGTTGCTCGATTGCCAGCCCGAAATGCGCGTATTGGATGCGTGCGCCGCTCCTGGTGGCAAAACCAGCCACCTGCTGGAACGCACTGATAACTTGCACCTGATCGCGATTGATGAGAGCGAATCGCGCCTCCAGCGGGTCACTGAAAACTTGACACGTCTGAATTTGCAGGCACAACGGGTCACTCAGCTAACTGCGGACGCAGGGGACACAGCAGCATGGTGGGATGGTCAATTATTCGACCGTATTTTGCTGGACGCCCCGTGTTCAGCTACGGGTGTCATCCGCCGCCACCCGGATATTAAAGTATTACGCCGTGACAGCGATATTGCCGAATTGCAACAACAACAGGCGCGTTTATTGCGCAGCTTGTGGCATACTTTGCGCCCCGGCGGGCAGTTGCTGTATGCAACTTGCTCAATTTTACCGGATGAAAACAGCCGTCAGGTGGAAGCTTTTTTGGCAGAATACCCTGATGCTTACCAGCAGCCTATTGATGCTGCATGGGGTCGTGCCCAAACCGTCGGGCGGCAAATTCTGCCGGGGGAACAGGGCATGGATGGGTTTTACTACGCACTATTGGGCAAAGCAGTGCAGGAAATAACAACGTGATCAGCAGACGATTGACCATGCAGCGACTTTTAGTCACCGTGCTGCTAGTACTGTGCATCGGTTTGGGACAGGCACAGGCTTCTGAAAGCAGCATCCGTTTTCAGGAGTTTTCGATTCGGATTCAGCCACCCAAGCAATTGATAACCAACCTCAAGTTGGATTACGACCTGAGCGATTATTTACGTGAAGGCTTGTTGAATGGCTTGACGCTACAAAACGAAACCCGCTTTACCTTAGAGTGGCATAACACTTGGTGGTGGAATACCCAAAAACCCTTGGTAGTGGTGAAAACTGAACTAAAATACCATCCACTGAGTAAGCAATATCAGGTCGTGCGCCTGGATACCAAGCAGAGCTGGAACTTCCCAAATTTGCCCGCAGCCTTAGAACAGATGGGAGCCTTGAGCGATTATCGCTTGCCAGCGCTACCGGGGGATGCGTGGGGAGATAACGCGGCGATTTTTGTGACCGCTACGCTTACTCAGCAATCCTTGGAGTTACCGTTGAAACTGAAGTCATTATTTTCTGACCGCTATTCACTGGAAAGTGATGGAGTGCTGTGGCCGATTCCCTAAAAAACCGTTGGTGGCAATGGCTGCCGTTACTGTTAGTGTTTTTATTGCTGATGGTGTCGTTGACGTTATTGAATCTCGCGACGCTCAGCCCCAGTAATCTCAAGCGTTACGGGGATTGGCATTTTTACTTCAGCGTGTTGACGCTGGTGTTACTGAGCGTGGTTATTCTCGGTAATTTGGTCAAAGTATTTAATCAGTGGCGCACCCGACAAGCCGGTTCGCGTTTTACCTTGCGCTTAATGACGGGTTTTCTGATCCTGACCTTATTGCCCGTTTTATTTGTCTCGCTGTTTGCCGTTAACCTGATTGGTACACGTATTGACCGCTGGTTTTCGGTGTCGGTGGATCGTGCCTTGGGCGATTCGCTCGAATTGAGCGAGTTGGCACTGGAAACCCGCCATCGTCAGCATTTGGATGCTTTAAAGCGTTTTCACCCCAGCTTACACGGTAAAGAGTTGTACGAAATCCCACTGTTGTTGGAAAAACTCCTCAGTATTCGAGCGAGTGAAATCGTGCTGTTGGATAATTCTCAGCAATTGTTGGCGCTGGCACTGGAAGATACCGAAACCTTGATTCCACCTATGCCGGATCGCAGCGTATTCCGTGCTTTGCAAATCCGTGATTATTATTACGCGCTCGAACCTGACGGTGAGGATAAGTTATTTTCACGGGTGGCGTTGAAGGTCAGGTATGGGCGTCAGAACGAACATCAGGCTATCCTTACCGCCCGCTTTCCGATAGAGGCGCGGGAGCGCGATTTGGCTGAAAGCGTGTTGTCAGGGCGTAATGAATATAAAAGTCTGGTGTACCAGCGCGATGTGCTCAAAAACATGTTTCGCCTGATGATTATCGTCATTATGGTGTTGACTACCCTGTTTTCCTTGTGGGCAGCGTTCGTGTTTTCACGGCGCTTAACGCGCCCGGTACGCACCTTGGTGGAAGGCACGCTCGCGGTTGCTGCGGGTGATTTGGATAAGAAACTGCCTGTGTCAGAGCGCGATGATTTCAGTATATTGGCACGTTCGTTTAATACCATGACCAAGCGTCTGTCCGATGCGCGGGTGGAACGTGAACAAGCCCGCCGCCAGTTACAACAGGAACACGATTACCTGCATGTGGTGTTGGAGCATTTGTCATCCGGGGTCATTACGCTGGATGAAGCCAGTACGATTCGGCGCGTGAATTCGGCGGCTAACAGCATTTTGCGCCAACCCTTGCCGGATCACGTCGGCAAGACCTTGCGTGAATTGGGGGATAAGTTGCCTTCGTTACAGCCTTTCATTGATATGGTGCAGACGCATTGGCAAGACATGCTCGCCGGGCGTGAATGGCAGGCTGAAATCACCTTGAATACCGACGATGGGCGGGTGATTTTGGTATGCCGGGGCGCTTCCTTACCGCAAGGCGTGTCGGGGCAGCAAGGTTCCGTCTTGGTGTTTGATGATGTCACGGATTTGATTCAGTCCGAACACGATGCAGCATGGGGCGAAGTGGCGCGGCGCTTGGCGCACGAAATCAAGAACCCACTGACACCGATTCAGCTTTCAGCCGAACGCTTGAACCGCAAATTGGCGGGGGAACTTAGTACCGACTCTGCCAGTTTCCTGCAACGCATGACCAATACGATTGTGCAGCAAGTCGATAACCTCAAGTCGATGGTGAATGCTTTTAGCGATTATGCCCGCGCCCCCAGCTTACGTCTCCAGTCGGTGAACCTGAATGCGCTGGTGCAGGAAGTGGCTGAGTTGTACCGCCTGAATGAAGGACAGGTGCAGATTCATCTGGAACTGGCGTCGAATTTGCCAGCGTTAGCGCTGGATATTCACCGCATTCGCCAATTGCTGGTGAATTTGACCAAAAATGCGCTGGAGGCATTGGAGGAACATCACGTCAGCCCCGCCAGCGTGACTATCAGTACGCAATACCAAGTGGATAGCAAACAAGCCATACTCAGTGTTCGGGATAATGGCTCTGGGATTGCGCCAGAATTATTACCACGCTTGTTCGAGCCTTACGTTACCAGCAAACACAAAGGCACCGGCTTGGGTTTGGCGATTGTTAAAAAAATCGTTGAGGAGCACGGTGGATACATCAGCGCCCGCAATCATGAGAGCGGAGGCGCTATAATCAGCGTAAAGTTTCCAGTCAATGAGGCATAGGGAGTAGGGATATGACCGCACAATACATTATGGTGGTGGACGATGAGCCGGATATTCGCCAGCTTGTCAGTGAAATTCTCGAAGACGAAGGCTATCGAGTGGTCACGGCTGAAAATGCCGCCAAAGCCCGCGAACTGCACCGCAGCCGCAAACCTGATCTGATCTTGCTCGATATTTGGATGCCGGGGCAAGACGGTATTTCCTTGCTCAAAGAATGGCGTGAAAACGATACGCTGTGTTGCCCGGTCATTATGATGTCAGGGCATGGCACGATCGAAACCGCCGTGGAAGCCACCAAACTTGGTGCGCACGATTTCATTGAAAAGCCGCTGTCGATGGCAAAAATGTTGCTGACTATTAGCAATGCCTTGCGTGCCAGTCAACTGGAAAAAGAAAACCGGGGCTTGCGCAAACAAATGGTCAGCTCGTTGGAACCGGTTGGCAGTAGTCAACCCATGCAACGCTTGCGTGAACAAGCCAAACGTATTGCGCAACACGATAGCCGCGTGCTGTTGTATGGCGAGCCGGGTACGGGTAAGGAGACGTTTGCCCGCCATATTCATGCCATCAGTAGCCGTAAAAATCGCCCGTTTGTGCGGGCAGCCTTGAGTGCAGGTAAAGACCAGGCGACCACGCTTAGCCATTTGCTGTTTGGGCGTGAGGAGCAGGGCAAGATTCAATACGGCTTGCTGGATGAAGCCAATGGTGGGGTGTTGTTCCTCTCTGAAATCTATGAATTGGATCAGGATACCCAGACCCGTTTGCTGCATACCCTCAAGGAAAACCGCTACATGCGTATCGGTGGCAGTGATTGGGTGGATATGGATATTACTTTGATGGTGTCTTCCTCTCACGATTTGCTGGATGATGTGCGTGGCGGTAAATTCAATGAGGAATTGTATTACTTGTTGAATATCGTGCCGGTCATGATCCCGCCGTTGCGCGACCATTCCGAAGACGTGCCGGAATTACTGAATCATTACGTTGATATTCTGACCGCACAAGACGGTTTGCCGTACCGGCATATTTCGCTGGCGGCGCAGAATTTTCTGCGTAATCACTCGTGGCCGGGTAATATCCGCGAATTACGCAACCTAGTGCAGCGCTTGCTGATTTTGGGTACTGAGACTGAGGTGTCGCTGGATGAGGTGGAAGAGTCCGTCGGTACACGCATTCCTGTGTTTTCACAAGAAATCGGGCAAATTCCTGAAAGCTTGTTTGATATGCCGCTACGGGAAGCCCGCGAACAGTTTGAACACGATTACTTGATTTACCAGCTCAAACAAGCCGATGGCAATGTGAGCAAACTCGCGGATCAAGTGAAAATGGAACGTACCCATTTGTACCGCAAAATGCGCTCCCTCAATGTTGACCCGAAAAAATACGGACGCTAAGCGTACCCATGAAAATCCTGATTCTCGGTGCTGGGCAAGTGGGTCATTCCGTTGCCGCTTCATTGGTAAACGAAGACAACGATGTCACGATTGTAGACACGAATGCCACTGCCTTGCGTGATTTGCGCGAAAAACTCGATGTGCGCGTGGAAGTAGGTCAGGCATCCTATCCACGGGTGCTGGAACGTGCTGGAATCGAAGATGCCGATATGATTGTGGCAGTGACCAATAGCGACGAAATCAATATGGTTGCCTGCCAGATTGCGCATACGCTCTACCATACGCCGACCAAAATTGCGCGGATTCGCTCCTCGCATTATTTGGATCGCCCTGAGTTGTTTACCGATGCGGCGGTGCCGATTGATGTGTTGATCAGCCCGGAACAATTGGTGACGCAACACATTTTCAACCTGATTTCGCACCCCGGTTCCTTGCAAGTGATCAGCTTTGCCAATGGCAAGGTGCAAATGGTCGGGGTGAAAGCCTTGCACGATGGGCCATTGATTGGCTCGCCCTTGAAAGCCATGCGCGAGCACATGCCGGGGGTAGAGGCGCGAGTTGCGGCGATTTTCCGCAAAGGCAAACCGATTAACCCGACCGAAGAGACCGTAGTGGAGGTCAATTTTGATATGCCGCTACGGGAAGCCCGCGAACAGTTTGAACACGATTACTTGATTTACCAGCTCAAACAAGCCGATGGCAATGTGAGCAAACTCGCGGATCAAGTGAAAATGGAACGTACCCATTTGTACCGCAAAATGCGCTCCCTCAATGTTGACCCGAAAAAATACGGACGCTAAGCGTACCCATGAAAATCCTGATTCTCGGTGCTGGGCAAGTGGGTCATTCCGTTGCCGCTTCATTGGTAAACGAAGACAACGATGTCACGATTGTAGACACGAATGCCACTGCCTTGCGTGATTTGCGCGAAAAACTCGATGTGCGCGTGGAAGTAGGTCAGGCATCCTATCCACGGGTGCTGGAACGTGCTGGAATCGAAGATGCCGATATGATTGTGGCAGTGACCAATAGCGACGAAATCAATATGGTTGCCTGCCAGATTGCGCATACGCTCTACCATACGCCGACCAAAATTGCGCGGATTCGCTCCTCGCATTATTTGGATCGCCCTGAGTTGTTTACCGATGCGGCGGTGCCGATTGATGTGTTGATCAGCCCGGAACAATTGGTGACGCAACACATTTTCAACCTGATTTCGCACCCCGGTTCCTTGCAAGTGATCAGCTTTGCCAATGGCAAGGTGCAAATGGTCGGGGTGAAAGCCTTGCACGATGGGCCATTGATTGGCTCGCCCTTGAAAGCCATGCGCGAGCACATGCCGGGGGTAGAGGCGCGAGTTGCGGCGATTTTCCGCAAAGGCAAACCGATTAACCCGACCGAAGAGACCGTAGTGGAGGTCAATGACGAGATATTTTTCATTGCCAGCCCCAAACACATCCGCGCCATCATTAGCGAATTACGCAAGCTCGATAAGCCCTATAAGCGCATCATGCTGGCAGGTGGCGGCAATATTGGGAATCGCTTGGCACGCTTGCTGGAAGAGTCCCGTTACCACACCAAAATCATTGAGAAGGATAATGAGCGAGCCGCCAAACTCGCCGAACGCCTCGATAAAACCATTGTGCTGGAAGGCGATGCCGCTGACGAAAGCTTACTGAGCGAGGAAAATATCGACAATACCGATGTCTTCGTGGCGATTACCAATGACGATGAAGCCAATATTCTGTCTTCCATGTTGGCGAAGCGTTTGGGGGCGAGACGGGTCATGTGCCTGATTAACCGCCCCAGTTACATTGATTTGGTGGAAAGCAGCATTGATATTGCGATTTCACCGCAGCAAGTGACTATCGGCGCATTACTGACGCATATTCGCCGGGGCGATATTGTGGCGGTACACGCTTTGCGGCGTGGTGCGGCGGAAGCGATTGAGGTGGTGGTACATGGCAATTACAAAACCTCACGGGTAGTGGGCAGGCGTTTGGATGAAATCAAATTGCCTCCCAGTGCGACCATTGGCGCATTGGTGCGGGGGGATAGCATTTTGATGTCTGCTGCTGAACTGGTGGTGCAGGAAAATGACCACATCATTATGCTGGTGACGGACAAACGTTACATGCCTGCGGTGGAGAAACTGTTCCAAGTCGGCATCCAATTCTTTTAAGCCTATGCAATTCAAAGTCATACAACGGGTGTTGGGTTTATTGATCATGGTGTTTAGCCTGACCATGTTGCCGCCAATTCTGATCGGCTGGGCAATGGATGACCCGGAAACCTTGCCGTTTTGGGAAAGTTTTGCCTTATTGTTAGGTGGTGGGTTTTTATTGTGGCTACCGGTTTACCGTGAGCGCGGCGAATTGCGTTCCCGCGATGGCTTTTTGATTGTGGTGTTGTTTTGGGTGGTGTTGGGCTTATCAGGGTCGTTGCCCTTCATCTTGTCGGAATCGGTGGAATTATCCGTGACCGATGCGGTATTTGAGTCTATTTCCGGGTTAACCACGACCGGGGCGACGGTCATTATCGGTTTGGACAGTTTGCCGCGTTCCATGCTGTTTTACCGTCAGGAACTGCAATGGCTAGGGGGCATGGGTATTATCGTGTTGGCTGTAGCGATTCTGCCGATCCTAGGGGTCGGGGGTATGCAGCTTTACCGTGCGGAAACGCCGGGGCCGATGAAAGATGCCAAGCTAACCCCGCGTATTACCGAAACGGCTAAATTGCTGTGGTATATCTACTTGGTGCTGACGGTGGCTTGTGCGGTGGCGTACCGCGTTGCTGGAATGGACTGGTTTAATGCGATCTCTCACAGTTTTAGTACCGTGGCGATTGGTGGATTTTCGACCCATGACTCCAGCCTTGGGCATTATGACAGCAGTGCCATTGAGGCGGTGGCTGTCGTGTTTATGTTGCTCTCTGGGGTGCATTTCGGGCTGCATTTTATCGCTTGGCGCAGTGCCAGTATTATGGGATATGTGCGGGATTCGGAATTTCGTGCCTATGTCAGTTTAATGTTGGGGCTGATGGTGATCAGCACGCTGTATTTGGCTTACAACTCAACCTATGAAACGTTCGCGGAAGCACTACGGCATTCGGTATTTCATGTGGTATCCATTGGGACGACTGCCGGCTTTACGACCACAGGGTACAGTGAATGGCCGGGATTTTTGCCGGTGTTGCTGTTGTTTGCCAGTTTTATTGGCGGGTGTGCCGCGTCTACCGCCGGGGGTATGAAGGTCATTCGTTTCCTGCTGTTGGTGAAACAGGGGATTCGTGAAGTCAATCGCCTGATTCACCCTAATGCCCGCATCAGTATCAAAATCAACCGTAACCCGTTGCCGGAAAATGTGATGCAAGCGGTGTGGGGCTTTTTCTCGGTGTATATCGCGGTGTTTGTGGTGTTTATGCTGGTGCTAATGGCGCGTGGGTACGATCAAATTACTGCATTTTCTGCCGTTGCCGCCACATTGAATAACTTGGGGCCAGGGCTTGGGGATGTCGCGGGTACATTCAAAAGCCTCGATGATTTTTCTAAATGGTGGTTATGTCTGGCGATGTTAATGGGGCGCTTGGAATTGTTCACCATGTTGGTGATTTTAACCCCGGCATTTTGGCGCAAGTAGTTCGTTAACGCGGTTAATCTGCTGCGGATAGCCGTTCATCCCACATTCACCGCTGATAAATGGTAGAGCTGATACACTGCGCCACACAAGGAAGTACGTGCATGGCATGGACGCCTTTTCTTCCCTGAATCCCAACAATAAGACACAGCTAAGGGAATGCTTCATGAATAACTATTCACAGCGCGGTTTGACGCTTATCGAACTCATCGTCACCGTCACCATCGTGGCAATACTTGCCGCTGTCGCTACGCCGTCGTTGCGTGAAATGGTGGAAAATAATCGCCTGACTGCGCTCAATAACCAACTGGTTTCCAGCCTCAACTATGTACGCGCAGAAGCGGTCAAACGTAACTACCCTGTCACTATGTGCGTGCGCAATGCTGATGGCAGTGCTTGTGCAACATCCGGTGGTTTTGACAATGGCTGGATTGTGTTCGTCGATTGTGACGCTGACAACACGATTGATGCTTCCGGTTGCAATTATGGCCCTAGTAATTCCAATGCTGCTGAAGAAATTCTATTGGACACAACACCAGATTTTACCGGTATTACGGTGACTGGCTCGAATACCACAACCCCCAGTATTCGTTACAAGCCCAATGGCGGGATCGCGGGTGTCAGTGGCAGCTTGGTGCTGAATACGGATACACAAGAATACGAGCAGGATTTAAATGCCAGTGGAGTCGCCCGTTATAAAATCAAAATCCAATCGGCAACAGGCAGAATCCGCTCTTGTAAGATTCCAACCGGTGGCTCTGATTGCTGAGCGCTATGCACTGAATTGGGGCAAAATTTCATTGCGTATTCACTTACGTTGGGGGAAAATCTGGTACGATTTACAACAATAAACCTGCGCTAGATCAAGGCAAGCTAGTGGTTTTCCGGCATAGAATTTGCATAACTATATTGCTGGTTACACGAACAAGGAGAATTCATGCCCATCACCACGGAACATCCATCCTATGCTGGCACACTACCGGCATTGCACCAGCCCATTCATACCGCCCTACAACAACACTATGCAACCCTCCGCGATGTGCATTTGCGCGAATTGTTCGCTGCCGATCCGGCGCGTTTTGAACGCTTTTCCCTGCAAGTCGGCGGTATTTTCCTCGACTATTCCAAGAACCGGATTACCACCGAAACCTTGCAACTGCTGATGCAACTGGCTGAAACGGCGGATGTGGCAGGTTGGCGCGAACGCATGTTCCAAGGTGATACCATCAATAACACCGAGCACCGCGCTGTGTTGCATACCGCTTTACGCAATCGCAGCAATACGCCCGTGGTGGTTGACGGTGAAAATGTCATGCCTGCCGTGAATGCGGTCATCGAGCAAATGAGCGCTTTCGCCGAACGCGTGCGCAGCGGTAGCTGGACAGGTTATACCGGCAAGCCGATTGTGGATGTGGTCAACGTCGGCATCGGCGGTTCTGATCTGGGGCCGCACATGGTGTACCAAGCCCTGAAAGCTTATCGCCACCCGCGTCTGAATATGCATTACGTGTCTAACGTGGATGGCGCACACATTATCGAAAAGCTCGAAAGCCTTGACCCTGAAACCACGCTGTTTATCGTCGCCTCCAAAACCTTTACCACCCAAGAAACCATGACCAATGCGCATCACGCGCGGCACTGGTTTTTGCAACACGCCGCCGATGACGCGCACATTGCCAAGCATTTCGTGGCGGTTTCCACCAATCGGGAAGCGGTGATGGGGTTTGGGATTGACCCTGAGAATATGTTCGGTTTCTGGGATTGGGTCGGGGGGCGCTATTCGCTGTGGTCAGCGATTGGGCTGTCGATCGTGTTGGCAGTGGGGGCGGAAAATTTCATTGCCTTGCTGGAGGGCGCACACGCAATGGATCAGCATTTCCGTGATGCACCGTTGGAGTGCAATATGCCGGTCATCCTCGCGCTATTGGGCGTGTGGTACAGCAATTATTTTGGGGCAGAATCGCAAGTTATCCTGCCTTACGACCATTACTTGCGCAGCTTGCCCTTGTATTTGCAGCAAGCCGATATGGAAAGCAATGGCAAATCGGTCGACCGTGATGGCAACGCCGTGGATTATGCCACCGGCTCGATTATTTGGGGAACGAGTGGCATTAATGGGCAACATGCGTTCTACCAATTGATTCACCAAGGCACACGCCTGATTCCGGCTGATTTCATTATTTCCGTCACGCCCCCGACCGATTTGCACGCGCAGCACGATATTTTGATGGCAAACTTTTTGGCGCAAACCGAAGCGCTAATGCGTGGGCGTACTTTGCAAGAAACCCGTGATAGTGGTGTGGCTCCGCCTCATGCGCCCAAAGTGTTCGCTGGTAATCACCCTAGTAATGCTTTATTGCTGACTGCGCTTACGCCGCATACTTTGGGTATGCTGATAGCGTTATACGAACACAAGATTTTCGTGCAAGGCATCATCTGGAATCTGAATTCTTACGACCAGTGGGGGGTTGAGTTGGGCAAGCAATTAGCGAAATGCATCCAGCCTGAATTGAATGCAGCCGAACCCGTGGCTTCGCATGACGCTTCTACCAATGGTTTGATTAATTACTATCGGCAACAACGCGCTCAATAACGGGCTGGATAAACACCGATATATTGACCTGTAGCAGAGAGTGGTTTGCCCAAGCTTGCTACGATCGAGGCATAACAAGCCATAACCCAAAAACGCACACATAACCACAGGGTCGTCGATGAATGTAATTGCTGGTGATATTGGCGGTACAAAGAGCTGGCTGGCATGGGTGCAAGCCGATGCGCATGTTGCAACGGTGTGCTTTGAGCATGTGTATGCGAGTAGCGAATTTGTCAGTGCTGAAGCGTTGTTGCAGCAATTCTTGGCAGATGCGCAGCAAGCCGTTGCGCCGGATTGTGTCTGTTTAGCCTTGCCGGGGCCGGTACAAGCCGATCAACCGATTCGCCTCACTAATCTGGATTGGACGCTGGAACATGCCGCGTTGCAAGCCCTGCTGGATACCCCAGAACTGATTTTCATGAATGACTTTCAAGCAGCAGCAGCAGGCGTGGCTACACTGACAGTGGATGATTACGTCACGTTGAATCCACCCGAAAGAACCTCACCCCCCGCCCCCCTCTCCTTGACAGGTGAGGGGGTGAAAGAAAAAGACCACTCTTATTCCCCCTCGCCTGTCAAGGAGAGGGGGCTAGGGGGTGAGGTTCTTCAGGATAGTGCAGTGCGCGTCATTACCGGCGCGGGAACGGGCTTGGGGCTGGCGTGGATGCAAGCGGATGCGAATGGGCATTACCAGCCTTTTGCGACCGAAGGCGGGCATACCGATTTTGCGCCTGCGAATGCGCAGCAAGAACGCTTGCTGGCGTTTATGCGGGAACGTTTCAGCCATGTGTCGTGGGAACGGGTGTTGTCTGGTCCTGGCGTGAATCAGGTTTACCAGTTTTGCCTGCATGATATGACCGGCAGTTTGCCAGACGATTTGCGGGAGCGTGGTGGGGCGGAAGTGAATAACGCTGCCCAAGCGGGCGACCCGATAGCGCTGGCGGCGATGGAGCTGTTTACCGATATTTACGCTAACTGGGTCGGCAATGTGGCACTGCTCTACCAGCCACGCGGTGGTTTGTATTTGGCGGGTGGCATTTCTGCGCGTATTCAAGCGTGGTTACAGACACCCCGATTTTTGGCGGCTTGTTTTGACAAAGGCAGGATGGCTGGCTTGGTTCAGCAAATGCCAATCTATTTAATTACCAATACGCGGCTCGGCTTACAAGGGGCGCTGGCGGCTGCATTGCACCATAGGAACACATCATGACACTGGATAAAAATCAACAGGCGAAGCTGTACCGGTATTACACTGAGCCGAAGATGGTCACGGAATTGACCCGCAAAACCTTAGCCTTGGTGTTGGCGGGCGGCGAAGGTTCGCGTTTGAAGGATTTGACGATGTGGCGGGCAAAACCTGCTGTGCCATTCGGTGGCAAATACCGCATTATCGACTTTGCTTTGTCCAATTGCGTGAATTCCGGCATTCGGCGTGTCGGCGTGCTGACGCAATACAAATCGCATTCCATGATTCGCCATTTGCAACGCGCTTGGGGATTTATGCGGGCGGAAATCGGCGAATTCGTCGAAATTCTTCCCGCCCAGCAACGCACCAGTAAAAAAGAATGGTATCAGGGGACGGCGGATGCGCTGTTCCAGAACATCGACATCGTGCAACGCCATGACCCGGATTACGTGCTAGTGTTGGGTGGCGATCATATTTACACGATGGATTATTCCAAAATGTTGGTACACCACGTCAATTCTGGTGCGGATTTTACGGTGGGTTGTATTGAAGTGCCGGTCGAAGAAGCGAAAGGTTTTGGGGTGATGTCGGTTGATGATGGCTTGCGTATTACCAAATTTACCGAAAAGCCTGCCCACCCCGAAGAAATTGCGGGCAAGCCGGGGATAGCATTGGCGTCGATGGGGATTTACATCTTTTCCCGCGATTTTCTCTACAAAGTGTTGTACGAAGATGCGGCGAAAGTGCATTCTTCCCGCGATTTCGGTAAGGATATTATCCCCTCTAACATCCATAAGTCGGTAGCAATGGCTTACCCGTTCCGCAGAGATAACGGTGAACCGGGGTATTGGCGTGATGTGGGGACGGTGCATTCCTACTGGCAAGCCAATATGGAATTGTGTGCCGTTGAACCCGATTTGAACTTGTATGACCGCGACTGGCCCATCTGGACTTATCAGCCGCAATACCCGCCCGCCAAATTCGTTTTCGATGACGATGGTCGTCGGGGTGAAGCGATCGACTCGCTGATTTCTGCCGGATGTATCCTCTCCGGGGCGCGAGTGAAACGCTCGTTGGTGTTTTTTGCGACTACCATTGAAAGTTACAGCTCGGTCAAAGACAGTGTAATCTTGCCTAAAGTCAGCATCGGCAAAAATTGCCGGATTACCAAAGCCATTATCGACAAAGGCACGGTGATTCCCGATGGTACGATTATCGGGGAAGACCTCGAACTCGACCGCAAACGCTTTCACGTCACCCCCGAAGGTATCGTGCTGGTCACAGCCGAAATGATGGGTCAAAAATTACGCACAGGCGATAGGGATATGTTATGGCGAATGGCCAGTTAAATGTTGTGCTCTGCTGGCACATGCACCAGCCGTGGTATCGCAACGGGTTGGACGGTGAATACCGCCTGCCGTGGGTGTATTTGCATGGCATCAAAGATTATAGCGACATGGCGGCGCATCTGGAAAAACACAGCCGGATGCGCAGCGTGGTTAACTTTGCCCCAGTGTTGCTGGAGCAAATTGACGATTACGCCCAGCAATTAAGCGCTTTCCTCAGTAAGGGTACGCCGATACAAGATAAGTTGCTGAATCTATTGGCAGGGGTTGAACCCGTGCCTGCGGATACGGCGGCGCGTGCTGAATTAATTGCCGAATGCCAGCGCTGTCATGCACCGACCATGATTCACACGCACGCGCCATTCCAGCGCTTGTTCAAGATGATTGGTGCGACCGATGAATCGGGGGTTGGCAGTAAGCATTTTCGTTGCTCCTTGGTGTATTTGAGCGACCAGTATTTTTTGGATTTGCTGACGTGGTATCACTTGGCGTGGCTGGGACAGTCGTTGCAAGATTTGCCGATTGTGCAACGTTTGTTGCAACAGGGCAGCGAGTTCAGCGCGGCGGATCGGCGCGATTTGCTGGGGGTTATCCGCGATTGTCTGGCAAACCTGATTCCGCGCTATCGCAAGCTGGCGGAAGCGGGACGGGTAGAATTGTCGATGACGCCATATATGCACCCGATTGTGCCGTTACTTAATGATTTCAATAACTTGCGTTGTTCCTTGCCAGATGCACCCGTGCCGCAAACCACGCATTACCCGGATGGCGAAGCGCGGTCACGCTGGCATTTGCAGCAAGGTATCGACGTCTTTCAGCATTACTTCGGCATGAAACCGCAAGGCGTGTGGCTCTCCGAAGGCGGGGTTAGCGAAGACGCGGTAAGTCTGTTGGATGAGCTGGGAATTCGTTGGACGGCTTCCGGTGAAGGTGTGTGGCGCAACAGTTGCCGTTTATCCGGTTACAATGGTGAAGATGAACACAGCAAACGCAGCCTGTTCATGCCGTATCAGCAAGCGGATAGCAAGGTGCGCGTGTTTTTCCGCGATGATGGTTTGTCGGATTTGATCGGCTTTAAGTACAGCACTTGGCACGCCCGTGATGCGGTGGCGGATTTCGTGCAACACTTGGAAAATATTGCGGTATTCCTGAATCATAATGCCTCCAATCAAGTGGTGTCGATCATTTTGGATGGCGAAAATGCGTGGGAATATTACCCGAAAAACGGTGCGTATTTCCTCGATGCGTTGTATGCCGCGCTGAGCAATTCTGACCAAATCAAAATGGTCACGTTTGCAGAAGCCAGCAACTTGCCGACGCGCACCTTGCCTGCGATTTGTGCGGGCAGTTGGGTGTATGGCTCGTTCTCGACGTGGATTGGTTCGCCCGATAAAAACCGTGGGTGGGATTACCTTACTGCCGCTAAAGTCGTCTTCGACGAGGTGATGGCGGCAGGTACGTTGGATGTGCAACAGCAAGCACTCGCCAGCCGTCAGTTGGGGATTTGCGAAGGTTCGGATTGGTTCTGGTGGTTCGGCGATTACAATCCGGCGGATAGCGTGCGTGATTTCGAGCGCTTGTTCCGCCAGCAATTGCGCAAGCTGTATGAAATGTTGGGCGTGGATGCGCCTGAGTATCTGGATAAACCGATGTCACAAGGTGGTGCAGGCGCTGAAAATGCGGGCACGATGCGTAGGAATACTTGATGGGTGTACAAACGATTGGGCGTGCGGCGGGTGTATTGTTGCACCCGACTTCCTTGCCGAGCGGTAAATTGGATGCAGATGCGTACCGCTGGGTCGATTGGCTGGCGGACGCGGGCTTTAAGGTCTGGCAAATGTTGCCGCTGGGTGTGCCGTTGGCGGGGCTGTCGCCGTATCAATGTGCATCCGCGTTTGCAGTGAATCCGGGGTTGTTTGCAGGAGAACCCTCTCTTAGCCCCGCAGCTTCCGCAGCTTCTTTCGACGTTTGGTACGCCAACCAAAAACACTGGGTCGAAGACTACGCTTTGTTCATGGTGCTAAAACAGCAGTTCGGTGGCAAGGAATGGGCTGAATGGCCTGTAGCGTTCCGCAGCCGCGATCCCAAAACGCTGTTCACGGCACGCGGCGAACACGCCGAAGCCCTCGCCGCCATTATCCATGAGCAATATGCTTGCTGGTTGCAATGGCAAGCCTTGCGCCGCTATGCCATCGAACGCGGGGTATATTTGTTCGGCGACATGCCCATCTTCGTCGCTTATGACAGCGCGGATGTTTGGGCAAACCCACAGCGTTTCCTGCTGGATGACAGCGGGACACCCACCGTGGTGACAGGCGTGCCGCCCGACTATTTCTCCGAAACCGGGCAACGCTGGGGCAATCCGCACTACGATTGGGCATACATGCAGACGGAAAACTTCCAATGGTGGCAACAACGCCTCGCTTATCATTTTGAATTTTTCGATTTGGTGCGACTGGATCACTTTCGTGGGTTAGAAGCAAGCTGGATGATTCCGGCAACCGAGCCAACCGCCATCAACGGCTATTGGCAAGCGGTTCCCGGTGATGCCATGCTTGCCAGCTTGCCAGCGAGTATGGGTAATATTCCGCTGATTGCTGAAGATTTGGGGGTGATTACGCCCGATGTCACCGCCTTGCGTGACAAATACGGCTTGCCGGGCATGAGTGTATTGCAATTCGGCTTTGATCACTTTGACGATAACCCGCACAAGCCACACAATGTGCGTGAGAATACCGTGTATTATACCGGTACACACGATAATGACACCTTGCAAGGCTGGTTCACTGGTCTGAATACGGATGCCCAGCGCCACGTCATGGGGGTGCTGGGTATTGAGGCTGCCTCACAGGTAACAGACGCTATGCTGGATACGATTTTCGCCAGCCGTGCGTTGTTAGCCATTATTCCATTACAAGATTTACTGCATTTAGGTAGCGATGCCCGCATGAATACCCCCGGTACAGTGGAGGGTAATTGGGCATGGCGCTTCGACTGGTCAGACATACCGGATACTCTGGCATCACAATTGCATGAAAAACTACAGGGACACCAGCGAAATGAACGAGAACTTGCGTCGGATACAACAAGGCACACATCACGACCCGTTTGATTGGCTGGGATGGCATCCGCTACCGGATGGCAACCAAGTGCTGCGAACTTTCATGCCTGCCGCTGAAGCGGTTGAAGTCGTCGGGCATGGATTGATGACACGCTTGGAAGGTACTGATTGTTTTGAAGCGAAGCTACCCTCTGCAACTGACTCTGCTCCTTCGCACCCCGCCCTACGCTGGCAGGACAAACAAGCAGGCAACTGGCACGATGCCGTCTGTCCCTATACGTTTCCTCCACAGGTGGGCGACCTTGATTTGCATCTCCTCGGTCAAGGTCGCCACCACCACGCTTGGAAAGTTCTCGGTTCTCATGCCACCAGCGTTGATGGTATCGCTGGCACACTGTTTGCGGTGTGGGCACCAGCGGTCAAGCGTGTCAGCGTCATCGGGGATTTCAATGCTTGGGACGGTCGTCGTCACCCCATGCGAGTGCGCGGCGATTCCGGCGTGTGGGAAGTTTTCATCCCCGGCATTGCGGTTGGTACGGCTTATAAATACGAAATCCTCAACCGTCACAATGCCATTGTGATCAAAACTGATCCTTATGCACAACAAATGTTCATGCGCCCCGAAACTACCTCCTGTGTTCCTAACAATGTGACGCACACTTGGCAAGATAGCGCGTGGATTGCTGCCCGCGAACAGTTCGATTGGCAACACCAACCGATGAGCGTCTACGAATTGCACCCCGGCTCTTGGCGCAAACACCCGGATGGGCGTTTTTATTCCTGGGCGGAACTCACGGAAACGCTGATTCCTTATGTCACCGACCTGAATTACACCCACATCGAATTAATGCCGGTGGCGGAACACCCGCTGGATGAATCGTGGGGTTATCAAGTGTCGGGCTATTACGCGCCAACCGCGCGTTACGGTACACCGGATGACTTCCGCGCCTTTGTCGATGCTTGCCATGTGGCGGGGATTGGCGTATTGCTGGATTGGGTTCCGGCGCATTTCCCCAAAGATGATTTTGCGCTGGCAAAATTCACGGGCGAACCGCTGTACGAGCACGCTGACCCACGCCGTGGCGAACATCAGGATTGGGGGACGCTGATTTTCGATTTCGGGCGCAATGAGGTGAAAAACTTCCTGATTTCCAATGCGCTGTATTGGATTGATGAATTCCATATTGACGGGCTACGGGTGGATGCGGTCGCGTCGATGTTGTATTTGGACTATTCCCGCGAAGCCGGTGAATGGTTGCCGAATCAGTATGGCGGACGCGAAAACCTTGAGGCAATTGCGTTTTTGCGCGAAATGAATACCGTGGTGCATGGTTATTTCCCCGGTGTATTGACGATTGCGGAAGAATCCACCTCGTGGCCTGCGGTATCGCGCCCGGTGGAAATCGGCGGCTTGGGTTTCAGCATGAAGTGGAACATGGGTTGGATGAATGACAACCTCAAGTACATTGAGCAGAATCCGGTGCACCGCAAATACCACCATAACTTGCTGACGTTTAGCCAGATTTATGCGTATTCGGAAAACTTTGTGCTGCCGCTGTCACACGACGAAGTGGTACATTTAAAGCGCAGCATGTTGGATAAAATGCCGGGTGATTACTGGCAAGCCTTCGCCAACTTGCGGCTGTTTTACGCTTGGCATTACGCGCACCCCGGCAAAAAACTGCTGTTCATGGGCAGTGAATTCGGGCAATGGGCAGAATGGAGTGTGAAAAAGGAACTGGATTGGGCGTTATGCCAGTTTCCGGCGCATGACAGCATTCGCCATGTGTTGCGCGATTTGAACCGGCTGTATCGTGATTTGCCCGCGTTGCACCACTACGATTTTGACGGGCGCGGCTTTCAGTGGATTGATTGCCACGATTCCGATCAATCGGTGTTGAGCTTGATTCGTCACGGTGAAAACTCCGACGATAAGTTGGTTATATTGCTAAACTTTACCCCTGTACCCCGTTACGCTTACCGTATTGGGGTTCCCGCTGCTGCGAGCTACCGCGAAGTGCTGAATACCGATTCGGAATACTACGGCGGGAGCAATTGCGGCAATGCGGGCATGATTCCGGTGCAACCTCATGCATGGATGGGGTTTGAGCATTCGGTCGAAGTTACCTTGCCGCCTTTGGCGGCGCTATTTTTACAAGCGTGCTGATGAAATTATTGTTTGTTGCGAGTGAAGCCTACCCCTTGGTAAAAACGGGCGGGCTGGGGGATGTTGCGTACAGTTTGCCGGTGGCGTTGCACAAAGCCGAGATGGATGTGCGCTTGTTGTTACCCGGCTACCGCGACCTGTTGCGCAAATTGCGCAGTGTGCGGATGCTGGGTTGGCTGGAATTGCAAGGTGCAGGGCAAATACACACGGTACGAATTCTGGAAAGCCAGCACCCCGACTACCCGTTTCCGCTGTGGATTGTGGATTGCCCGGCGTTGTTTGATCGCCCCGGCAACCCGTATTTGCAACCGAATGGCTACGACTGGGCGGATAATGCCGAGCGCTACACGGTGTTTGCCCGCGCAGCGGCGGAACTGGCACGCGATGCCTTGCAACTGGATTGGACACCGGATGTGGTGCACGCCCACGATTGGCAAACCGGCTTAGTGCCTGCATTTCTGGATATGTTGCCGCAGCGCCCGCAGCGGATTTTTACCATCCACAATTTGGCTTACGGCGGGCATTTTTCACAAGCCGATTTCACCAGCTTACACTTGCCAAGCTATTGGTGGTCAGCGGAAGGTGCAGAATTTTACGGCGGCTTTTCGATGCTGAAAGCGGGCATTGTGTATTCTGATGCCGTCACCACCGTTAGCCCCACCTATGCGCGGGAAATTTGTACGCCTGCGTTTGGCTACGGCATGGATGGCTTGTTGCAATCGCGCCGTTACAAGCTGCACGGCATTCTCAATGGCATTGATAATGACATTTGGAATCCGGCGACCGATGTGTACTTGCCTGCCCATTACAGTGTTGAGCAAATTCAGCCGGGTAAGAGCCTGAATAAAGCGGCATTGCTGCAACGTTTTGGCGTCCCCAATCCCGCTGAACATTTACCCTTTCCGTTGCTGGGTATGGTAAGCCGCTTGGTGGAACAGAAAGGCGTGGATCTGGTGATTAACGCGATTCCTGATTTACTGGCTACCACCGATGCCCGCTTTGCGCTGATTGGGGCGGGACATGGCTATTTTGAACAACGCTTGCGGGATTTGGCGGCACAACACCCTGATCGCGTGTTTGTGTTCATTGGCTATGACGAGCAATTTGCACATTTGCTGGAAGCAGGCGCGGATATGTTCCTGATGCCCTCGCGCTTTGAACCGTGCGGCTTAAACCAGATGTACAGCTTGCGCTATGGCACGCCGCCCATTGTGCTGCATACCGGGGGCTTAGCGGATACGGTGGTGGATGGCGTGGATGGTTTTGTCTTCCACGAACCGCTGACCAGTGTGCTGAAAGGCACAATCTTGCGGGCAATCGACTGTTTCTATCAGCCTGCCGTGTGGCAGCAATTACAAACAACCGGCATGAAACATGCATTCGGGTGGGATAACAGCGCGACAAAATACCTAGCGCTATACAACAAAGGAGCAACCGCATGACAGAACACTTTTCGCAGCACATCCCGTATGTCGCCGTACCGCTAGACCCATTATCCAATGACGCGGAAACTTTGGGCGCTGATTTCCAGCGTTACCTTTCGTACCACTTGGGGCGCTTTCAAGGTTGCCAACCGGTGTATTTGTATCAGGCATTGGCTTACACCCTGCGCGACCGTTTAATGGTGAATTGGCGTAAGACGTGGGGCGAATACCTGCAACCGGGGCGTCGCCGCGCTTACTATATGTCGCTGGAATTTTTGATTGGGCGTTCGCTCAGTAATAACTTGCTGAATCTTGATATTTGCGAGCCTACTAAAAGTGCATTGCTAAACTATTGCACTGATATGGAAGAAGTCTCCTCGCAAGAGCCAGATGCAGGCTTAGGCAATGGTGGTTTAGGGCGTTTGGCAGCGTGTTTCATGGACAGTTGCGCCACGCTGGGTTTGCCGGTGGTCGGTTACGGGATTCGCTACGAATACGGCATGTTCCGCCAACACATTGAAAACGGCTACCAAGTTGAAGACCCCGACCATTGGTTGCGCGACCCGAATCCGTGGGAATTGGAACGCGCCGAATACAGCCAGAAAGTGCAATTCGGCGGCTATACCGAACATTTCTTGGATCACAGCGGCAAACAGCGGGTGCGTTGGGTTGGCACGAATGACGTGCTCGCCGTGCCGTTTGATATGCCGATTTCGGGTTATAAAAACGGTACGGTGAACACCTTGCGTTTGTGGAAAGCAACCGCGACGGATGAATTCAACCTCGACGAATTCAACGCGGGCAGTTACACCGAAGCAGTCGAAGCTAAGAACCACGCTGAACACATTTCGATGGTGCTTTACCCCAACGACAGCAGCGAAAACGGCAAAGAATTGCGCTTACGCCAGCAATATTTCCTCGCCTCTGCCAGCTTGAAAGACGCGATTCGTTTGTGGGAACGTCAGGGCAATTACGATTACAGTCAGTTTGCCGCTGAACACGTGTTCCAAATGAACGATACGCACCCGACCATTGCGGTCGCGGAATTAATGCGCATTTTGATGGATGACAAAGGCTTGGGCTGGGATGAGGCGTGGGAGATTACGTCTAACTGCATGGCGTACACCAACCACACCTTGCTGCCAGAAGCCTTGGAGCGTTGGGCGGTGCATTTGTTTGCCAAACTGTTACCACGCTTGCTGGAAATTATCTACGAGATCAATGCACGCTTCTTGCGTCAAGTCGCGATGAAATGGCTAGGTGATACCGAACGTCAGCGCCGCATGTCGATTATCGAAGAAGGTGGTACGCAACAAGTGCGCATGGCGTGGTTGGCGATTGTGGGCAGCTTCTCGGTGAATGGCGTGGCGGCGTTGCATTCGCAATTGCTGGTGGATGGGCTGTTCCACGATTTCTACCAGCTCTGGCCGGAAAAATTCAATAATAAAACCAATGGTGTAACCCCACGGCGTTGGGTGGCGCACGCCAACCCCGGCATGACCGCGTTGATTAGCGAACACATTGGTACAGACTGGGTGCGCGATTTGAGCCAACTGGAAAAGCTCAAGCCGTTGGCTGCCCCTGAATACACCGCGTTTCATGCGCAATGGCAGGCGGTGAAATACGCCAATAAGCAGCGTTTAGCGGCATTGGTGAAAAAGGAATGCGGGGTCGATTTCAACCCGAATGCCTTGTTCGATGTGCAAGTGAAACGGATTCACGAATACAAGCGCCAATTGCTGAATTTGTTGCATGTGGTGCATCTGTATCGCCGCATCAAACTCGGCAAGCTGGAGCATTGGGCGGATCGTTGCGTGTTGATTGGCGGGAAAGCCGCCCCCGGTTACGCAATGGCAAAGCGTATTATTAAGCTAATCAATAGTGTGGCGGAAGTGGTCAATAATGACCCTGATGTGGATGGGCGTTTGAAAGTTGCCTTCATCCCCAACTATCGGGTGTCGAGCATGGAGATTATTGCGCCTGCTGCGAATTTATCAGAACAAATTTCCACCGCAGGCAAGGAAGCATCCGGCACGGGCAATATGAAGTTCATGATGAACGGCGCATTGACCATCGGTACGTATGACGGTGCGAATATCGAAATTCTGGAAGCGGTCGGCGAATCGAACTTCTTCCTGTTCGGCTTACGGGCGGATGATGTGGATGAATTGCGCCATTGCTACCGCCCTTGGCATTACGTCGAGCAGGATGAGGATTTACGCGGGGTGATTGAGCTGATTCGCTGTGGTCATTTCAATATGACCGAACCGGGCATTTTCGACATGGTGCTGGATGCGCTGCTCAGCCCGCACGATCCGTGGATGACCTTGGCAGATTTCCGCAGCTACGTAAATGCGCAGAAACAGGTATCGGTGGCTTGGCAAGATCAGGAACATTGGACACGCATGAGCATTCTGAATACGGCGAGCAGTGGGTTTTTCTCCACTGACCGCACGATGGCGGAATATAACCACGAGATTTGGAAATTGAAGCCGGGGAATGGCAACGGGGATTAATTCTTGTTACTCCAACCCGTTTCGGCAAAATATCGAAACGGGTTGGTGACGCGAATACCATCCTTGTCATACGGCTTATCCACCGTGGCGACAATTTGCGTCGCCCGTTTGGGTTTGAGGCGTTCGGTGAAATAACGCAGCGATGGCGAAATGCCGTCATCGCTGTACTTCACTTCAATCAATTCTTCCAGCATGCCATCCTGTAAAATGGCAAAGTCTACCTCATGCCCTTCTTTGTCGCGTATGTAACGGAGTTCGCAGCGATAACCTTCATAATCTTCCCGATAATGCAGCCGCTTGAGCAGGGTAGTCGCGATTAGGTTTTCAAAACGTGCCCCTTGCTCATCCGCCACATCCGCATTATCAAAGAAATACACTTTGGGTGGCTTCAAAATAGCCCGCGCCACATCACGCGCATAAGGCATTACCCGAAAAACGACATACATGCGTTCCAGCGCTTCCAGCCATGATTGGGCGGTTTGTGGTGCAACCTGAATGTCTTGTGCCAAATTCGAGATCACTACCATGCCGCCAACCCGTGTGCGTAACAAATCCAGCAGCAATCGCAATGCCTGAATATTACGGATGCTTTCGAGGTCGCGGATGTCTTCTTGCAATACTTTGTCGAAACGTTCCTTACGCCACCGTCGACTTTCACGCAAATCATTGGCAAGAAACGGTTCGGGAAAACCGCCCAGTGTCATCAAGCGTTGAAATGCATCTTGTGGTGTCATCCCAGCGGGAATTTCATCCAAAGTAAACGGGTGCAAACGCCAGTAATGGTAACGCCCTAACAGGGAATCACCACCTTGCCGATACACATCCAAACGTGCCGAACCCGTGACCAGAATTTGATGCTGTTGACCTGTCACGTCATACAAACCTTTGACCCAGCTTTTCCACTGCGGGTATTTATGCAATTCGTCGAAAATCAGCAGCTTGTCATCGCGACTCCATTTTTTTTGCAAGATGGCTTGCCGATCGTCGTCATAATCCCAATTCAAATAACGTCCAGAATGGCTTTCAGCCAGTATTTCACGCGCCAGCGTGGTTTTACCCACTTGTCGGGGGCCACCTATGAAGACCATCTTTTTTTGCAGGTCGTGTTGTATGGGAAGTTTGATGTAACGCATTCGACTATAATAGAGCCTACTTTAAAATGGTCAAGTCTATTTTTAAGTACGCTCTAAAATAGTCGGATTCTGCTTAATCCCGCCGCAACGCTTTCGGCAACACAAACGACACGTTTTCAGTGATGCCCGAATCCTGCACCCGCACCTTCGCCCCGTGCGCTTGCAGGTGGGCAATCACGCCTTCTACCAGCACTTCGGGGGCAGATGCACCAGCGGTCACGCCGACACACTGCTTACCTTCTAGCCATTCGGCACGAATATCTTCTGCACCATCAATCAAGTACGCCGGTGTGCCGCGCTTTTCGGCAATTTCACGCAAGCGGTTGGAGTTGGAGCTGTTGGGCGAGCCGACTACTAAGATCATATCGCTTTCATCGGCGAGCTTTTTCAGCGCATCTTGCCTGTTTTGGGTGGCGTAGCAAATGTCGTCTTTTTTCGGGCCAATAATCGCGGGAAACTTGCTGCGTAAGGCATCAATCACGATGGAGGCATCATCCACCGACAAGGTAGTCTGGGTGACGAATGCCAGTTTTTCAGGGTTATTCACCACCAATTCCGCCACTTCCTGCGGGGAATCGACGCGGTAAACTGCACCACCGAAAGACGTGTCGTATTGCCCCATTGTGCCTTCGACTTCGGGGTGATTTTTGTGTCCGATGAGGATGGTTTCGCGCCCTTCACGGCTGTAACGCATCACTTCGATATGCACTTTCGTGACCAGCGGGCAAGTGGCATCGAACACTTTCAAGCCACGGCGTTTGGCTTCCTCTTGTACCGCTAAAGAAACCCCGTGGGCGCTAAAAATAACGGTGGCATCATCCGGTACTTCGCCAAGTTCTTGCACGAAAATCGCGCCTTTTTCCCGCAAATTATTCACAACAAAGCGGTTATGCACGACTTCGTGACGCACGTAGATGGGTGCGCCGAGGATTTCCAAGGCACTGTCGACGATTTCGATAGCGCGGTCAACACCGGCACAAAAACCGCGTGGGTTGGCGAGAATGGCTTGCATGAGCGTTCCGTCTGTAGGTGATTAAGTGTGGGTGCTACTGTAACGAAATGGTGGTTACAGTGCTATTTTCCAGTAGCGTTGGGATGTGAACAAGAATGGCAACATTTGGATTGAAAGTGAATTCGACGGTGTATTGATGGATTGTCAGATGCCGGTGATGGATGGCTACGAAGCCACGCACCAGAATGCTTACAACAACAATGGGGCAGTGGATCGAGTTAGGGGCGAAAACAAACATTGCAAGCCACTTGTCCCCCCACTAGAATCGACTGCAACTTTGTTGCAAAAGAGGCTCGCATGAGTATCCAATATGACTAACGCGGTGGATGTGCGCATCCCGATCACCCTGCTCACCGGCTTTCTCGGCAGTGGCAAAACCACGGTACTCAACCGCCTGCTGAAACCGTCGTTTTGGGAACGGTTGTTAAGTGTGCCACCATTAACAGCGGTGATTATGAACGAATTCGGCAGCATTGGGCTGGATCACCAACTCGTCGATAACACCCAAGGCACGATGGCGCTGCTCTCCGGCGGGTGCGTGTGCTGTGAAATTCAAGGTTCACTCGTCCCCACCCTGAAAAACCTGTGGATGGGGCGGCGCGACGGCAAAATCCCCCCGTATGAACGCATCATCATCGAAACCACTGGCATTGCCGACCCCACGCCGTTCCTCGAAACCCTGCTGCGTTCCGATTGGGTAGCCAAACGCCATTACCTGGATGGCGTTGTCACCACGGTGGATGCTGTATTCGGCAATGGTCAGCTCGACCAGCACTTTGAAGCGGTACGCCAAGTCGCTGGTGCTGACCGTTTGCTGCTGACCAAAACCGATCTTGCTGACACTGCCACCATTCAACAGATCGAAAGCCGCCTTGCCAGCCTCAACCCGTCAGCCCCGATCGTGCCTGTCCAGCACGGCAACGTTGACCCTGACCATGTGTTCAAACTCCGCGCTTACCACCAATCCGAACCCGTTAAAGCCAAACACTGGTTGGCGGCGGAAAACTTCCGTGTTGTCAGTGCTGGTTTGCCACTCAAACAGCTCAGTATTCTCAACCCCAGCACCCCAACACACGCCAGCAATGATGGACGCATTCGCAGCTTTTCCCTGCAATTCGACCAGCCCTTGCCTTGGGCAGGGGTTTCCGAAGCACTCGACACACTCGTGGAATTTTGCAGCGCCCGCCTGTTACGCATGAAAGCCATCGTCAATGTGCAAGAATACCCCGGTCGCCCCATCGTGCTACACGCGGTGCAACACCTGTTTTATCCCTCGGTGGAACTCCCCGCATGGCCTGACGCTGATCAGCGCAGCCGCTTTGTGTTCATCACCGCCGATCTCGACGAAGATTTTGTCAGCAATTTATTAACCTCATTTACCCAAACCGTGAACCAACAACCCCTTCATTCTGGAGAATAATATGAAATACCCTAGCATCCTCCTCGGCAGCCTTGGTTTGTGTTTAACACTTGCCAGCAGCACACTTTACGCGCATGACGACAAACATGACCACACCGCTGAACATGAACAACACGGCGCACACGAACACGGTGCTGCAACCCTGTCGCTTGCCGTTGGCACAGCAGGGCTGGAAATCATGCTCGAATCCCCCGCTGCCAATATCGTCGGCTTTGAACACGCCGCCACCACCGATGCAGACAAACAAAAACTTGCTGATGCGGTGAAAAAGCTCGAAGCTGGGGCAGAACTGTTCAGCATGAATGCCGAAGCGGGTTGTACCCTGAAAAACGCCGAAGTCGTTTCCGCTTTATTGGGTAATGCAGACGATGCCGCCAAGCACGACGACAAACATGACCACGATCATGACCACAAAGAAGGCGAAACTCACAGCGATATGGATGTTACTTGGTCGTTTGCCTGCACCACTCCGGCAGCATTGACGGCAGTGACCACCAACCTGTTCGCCGCCTTCCCCGACGGCTTCAAACACATCAAGGCGGAATGGGTCACGGAAAAGGGCGCATCAGCGCTGGAATTGGATAAAGATGCCACCATCAAGCTGACCCCATGAACGTGATCGAACTCCACAATCTGCATTACCGCTGGCAAGGGCAAACCCACGACACGCTGGCAATTGCCGAGTTGCACGTTGCCCAAGGCGAACACCTGTTTATTCGGGGGGCAAGCGGCAGCGGTAAAACCACGTTGCTGAACCTGTTAGCAGGCATTTTGCGCCCCACCAGCGGCAGCTTAACCCTGTTGGGGCAAACGCTGCATACACTGGATAACGCAGCTCGTGACCGTTTCCGGGCGGATCACATGGGGGTTATTTTCCAGCAGTTCAACCTGTTGCCGTATCTGTCGGTGCGGGAAAATGTGCAATTGCCCTGCCATTTTTCAGCACGCCGTCAACAACAAGCAGGGGATATGCACGCCACCACCCACCGCTTACTGGAACATTTGGGGTTGGAAAACACGCTATGGGAACGCCCCGTCACCGCGTTGAGCGTGGGGCAACAACAGCGCGTTGCCGTCGCCCGCGCCTTGATCGGTAGCCCTGAACTGATCATTGCGGATGAGCCAACGTCAGCACTGGATACCGATACCCGCGATGGTTTCCTAAACTTATTATTCAAGGAGGCAGCAACACAGGGCAGTACCATTGTATTCGTCAGCCATGACCCGCACATTGCCCACCACTTTCCGCGCACAGTGGATTTACAATACCTGAATCGCACGTCATGATGTGGCGCCGTTAACGCAACAATACACGCAGCCACCACTTTCAATCGGTGACAATGGCGTGGGCAAAACCACCTTGCTGCGCTGCTTGGTGCACGAACTCCACGCCCAACACGGGCAGATCAAATGGTCGGAAAATGCCGCCATCGGTTACTGCCCGCAAGACAGCAGCGACGACTTCGACACCGACCTGAGCATTTTTGACTGGATGTCGCAATGGCGCACCGCCAAACACGATGACCTGATGGTGCGCGGTATGTTAGGGCGCTTGCTGTTTACCGCTGACGATGCCAATAAAAAAGCACGGGTGTGTTCCGGTGGGGAAAAAAACCGCCTGCTGTTCGGCAAACTGATGATGCAGGACACCAATATCCTCATTATGGACGAACCCACCAACCACCTCGATTTGGAAGCGATTGAAGCTCTCAACAAAGGGCTAAAAGCCTACGATGGCACTTTAATTTTCGTCAGCCATGACCGCGAATTCGTCTCTTCACTCGCTACCCATATCATTGAAATTAAAGGTCAGCGGCTGCTGAGTTTCCACGGCACGTATGACGATTACCGGGCAACGTGCAACAGTGCCTGATAAATAAATTGCCAGAATCGCATCATCCCGGATGCGGTTGGTGATATTGCTGTTTACTCCGCCTCAAGTAGCATAATAACTGATATTACGTAGCCAACCAAAAGATAATATAATACCCTCTATGCCCCTATTTTGGTGATAGCAGGTAATATTATGCCTTTTATGTTCCAGACACCCGAAACCTTATTACGCGCCATTGCCGACAAAGCAAAGGCGCAACGTTTGGCGGCACAACTGACGCGCCGCACGCTTGCGCTCAAGTCCGGCGTGGCGGAAGCAAACATCAAACGCTTTGAAACCACTGGGCAAATCAGCTTTCACAACCTGCTGAAAATCGCGTATACACTCGATTGCATGGACGAATTTGAGCCGCTGTTTAAGGAAAAACCGCCGCAACGCATTGCCGATTTACAGGTCAAACCACGCCAACGGGGGAGTTTATGAGCCATATCACACAGTTGCGCGTCCACATCGCGGGTACGACCGTGGGGACGTTGGGAACGGATAAGCGCGGGCGCATTTATTTTCAATATGACCCGGCATGGTTGCAGACAGGTTTTGATTTATCACCCTCCACCTTGGCATTTCATGCGCAAGCGCAACTGTCGCCTGAACCCCATGAATTTAACGGGTTGCATGGGGTATTCTACGATTCGCTGCCAGATGGTTGGGGTTTGTTGTTGATGGATCGTGCTTTTCGCCAACAAATGGGCTGGCAAACACACGAAATCACCCCGTTAGATCGCTTGGCATACATGGGTTCGCGGGCAATGGGTGCATTGGAGTACGAACCCAAGGTGTTGCAGGCAGAGGTGACAGAAACCGTCGATATAGCCCAACTAGCCCTCTCTGCCGAACAATTACTGCGCGGTGGAACGCCCGACATCTTGCAGCAATTGCAGATTCACGGCGGCTCACCTGGCGGGGCGCGTCCCAAAGTCACGGTGGCATTGTCAGCAAACGCCGCCGAATGCTTGTCTGGTTTTCAATCATTACCCGTCGGTTTTGCCCATTGGTTAGTGAAATTCCGTGCTAAAGAAGATGCACCCGACATGGGGCGCATTGAGCTGGCGTATGCGCGTATGGCAACGTTGGCGGGTTTAACCTTGTCCGAATGCCGTTTGCTAACGGTGCAACACGGCACGCACGTGGATGAATTTTTTGCGGTAAAGCGGTTCGACCGTGACGGAAATACGCGCCACCCAGTGTTGAGCTTGTCCGGCTATATTTATGCCAATCACCGTATACCCTGCATTGGCTACGACACCGTGCTGAATGCCACACGCAACCTCACCCGCAATGCCGAAGAGGTGGAGAAAGCGTTTCGCTTAATGCTGTTTAATATTTTCGCGCACAACAAAGATGATCACGCCAAGAACTTTGCCTTTATCCGCCGGAAGCACGGTTGGGAACTGTCACCAGCCTTCGATCTCACCTTTAGCAGCGGTATGAATCATCAACACACCACCGATATTGCGGGCAGCGGCAACCCGCGATTGAAAGACATTCAACGCATGGCAGAAAGTGCTGGGATAACGCACTGGCGCGATATGTTGGAACAAGTGCGTGCCGCGACGCGGCAGTGGCAAACCATTGCCTCGAATAACGGGGTTTCTGCTACCGAAATGCACAAAATCGCGGCAGCTTTGACGGCGATTGATCAACGTATTGGTTAAGTTCACATCCAGAATACCGCATTGGATACTTGAGAAATGGTGGATGCGTTATACTCTCCCCATCGCCACTCAATGTAACGTGAAACTGCCGATGACATCACCCACTGACAAAACCCCAACGCAGCCGCTCCACCTTGCGGTTGCGCAAAAGCAGCCCAGAAATCCGCTGCATGGCTTAACCTTGAAAGCTATCCTCACCGAACTGGTGGAGTATTTTGGCTGGGAAGGCTTAGCCGAGCGCATCCCCGTGCGCTGTTTTGCCAGTGACCCAAGCCTCGCTTCCAGCCTGAAATTCCTGCGCAAAACCCCTTGGGCGCGAGAAAAAGTCGAAGGGCTGTATGGGTTTATGTTACGGGAAAAACGGCGCGAATCATGATCCTACTCCACCTCACCCTGCGCAGTTTGTGGAACCGTCGTGCCAGTTTGCTGCTCACGCTGTTTGCCATAGCCATCAGCGTCGCGCTGTTGCTGGGCGTGGAATACATCCGCAAAGAAGCCAAAAGCAGCTTTTTAAGCACCATTTCCGGCACCGATTTGGTGGTGGGCGCACGCAGCGGCCCGGTGCAATTGCTGCTCTACAGCGTGTTCCGCATCGGCAACGCCACCAACAATATCAGTTGGCAATCGTACCAAGAGATCGCCAGCAAACCGCTGGTGGACTGGACTATTCCCATCAGCCTCGGTGATTCGCACCAAGGCTACCGGGTATTGGGTACGAATCAGGATTATTTTCGTTATTACCGCCACGGCGATAAACGCTTGTTAGAATTTGCGGAAGGCAAGCCATTTGCGGGTGTATTTGATGCGGTGTTAGGGGCAGAAGTGGCGCGTAAACTCGGCTACCAGATCCACGACAATATCGTGATTGCGCACGGCGCTGCTGCGACCAGCTTTACCTTGCATGACGACAAACCGTTTCAGGTGGTGGGCATTCTTAAACCCACCGGCACACCGATTGACCGCACCGTGCATGTCTCGCTGGAAGGCATCGAAGCGATTCATATCGACTGGGTGGGCGGTGCAAAAGTCCCCGGTTATCAAATCAGTGCCGAGGAAGCCTTGCAGAAAAACCTGCAACCCAAAGTGATTACGGCGTTTATGGTGGGGCTGAAAAACCGCGCTGCCGCGTTCCGGGTACAGCGTGAAATCAACGACTACAAGCGCGAACCCTTGCTGGCAACCGTCCCCGGCGTGGCGTTGGCAGAATTGTGGCAAGCCATTGGCATGTTTGAAAATGTCTTGCGGATTATCACCGGCTTCGTGGTCATCGCGGGTTTGCTGGGCATGTTAACCACACTGCTTTCCACCCTGAATGAGCGGCGGCGCGAAATGGCAATTTTACGGGCAGTGGGCGCACACCCGCGTCAGGTATTCTTGCTGTTTGTGCTGGAAGCGGGGGTATTGGCGGTATTGGGTGGCTTGCTGGGTGCGGTGTTGGTGTGGGTTGGGGTGTTGGCGGCACGTCCGTGGGTGATGGCGGAATACGGGTTTTACCTGAGTACTTGGTTGCCAACTTGGTATGAAGGGCTGTTGCTTGCAGTGGTGGCGGTGCTTGCGTTACTGTTCAGCCTCATTCCGGGGGCAATTGCGTATCGGCGTTCCCTGCAAGATGGTTTAACCGTAAGAGTTTGACATACTTACTCTCTATGACCTCTGTACACGACAATTTTCCTAATCAGCGGTTTTCAGCAGCAAGGTGACATTGC